>JBFGZE010000042.1:0-26553 GCA_041586955.1 Bacteriovoracaceae bacterium | reverse complement strand
AGGAATTTGTCATTCTCTTGCCGAAAACAAATCTTAAGCAAGCCTTTGAAATTGCTGAAAGATGTAGAAAACTTATTGAAAATCACCACTTTTTATATGATAACAAACGCTTACCCGTTACCGCCTCTATTGGTGTGGCCGACTACCGCCAAGGAGTGACGACAGGGACCGAATTATTTAAACGGGCCGATGAAGCTGTCTATAAATCCAAAGAAGGCGGCCGCAATCAAGTCCAATTTTACCGGGCGTAATGAAGCAAACAAACGATTATCAACAAAAAATCCATCTATTACCAGAACACTTAATTGATCAAATTAAGGCCGGTGAAGTCATTGAACGCCCTAGTTCCGTGATTAAAGAATTAGTGGAAAATGCTATTGATGCTAAGGCCTCTCAGGTACAAATCACCTTGGTGGCCAATGGTATCGAACTGATTAGTGTCGAAGATGATGGCCATGGCATGCAATACGATGATTTGCCCTATGCTTTTTCTCGCCATGCCACTTCTAAGATTGAACGCTTTGAAGACCTGTATGGACTTTATACCTTTGGTTTTCGTGGAGAGGCCTTGGCCTCTGTCTCTTCTATCTCCCGCCTCACTTGCAATAGTCGACCCAAGGGGAATACTCAAGGAGGAGGTAAAATTGAAATTCATGGTGGCCAAACCAAATCTCATATCCAATTAGGAGAGGGAAAACCTGGAACCTCTATTTTTGTCCGCGATTTATTTTTTAATACACCCGTCCGCCTCAAATTTATTAAATCCAAACAAAGTGAAAAAAACTCATTAAAACGCATGATCTATTCCTTCATCCTCGCCAACCCCAAGGTCGGCTTTACTTTTAAATATGATGAAGAAGAAAAAGAGATATTCCGTGCCACAGCTAATAGTGAACAGTTCAAAAAAAGAGTCGAAAAAGTACTTTTTAAAAAGAAAAAGAAAGAACAAGACCTCCTTTATATTGAAGGCGAATATGAAGGCCATTCCTTTAAAGGTCATATTTCGGTCCACGGAACAAAAGGTAATGCCGGAAAACAACACTTTCTATTTGTAAACAAAAGAATTTTTACCGATAAGACCATTCATCAAATCATTCTCAGGAAATCAGAAGCCATTTGGGGCACAGGAATGATTGGGCATTATTGCCTTTTTCTTGAAGTCCCCCCTCAATCCCTTGATGTTAATGTCCACCCAAATAAGACCCATGTTAAATTTGAAAAGGCCAGTTTAGTTTTTTCTTTAGTGGGCGGGGCCATTGAAAAGGCCATTTCGAGCAGTGGAATTTCGGCGCCAGTCAAAAGTGAATCTCCTTTTCCCACGCCAGCAGACCCGACCTTTAGCGGTGACCTTTCCCCCTATCAAGAATCCCCTTTTCAATTAGAGCAGACTCCCGTTGAGAATGATTTTCTTGGGGTAAGTCCTAAGGAAAGCGCGATCGGTGCCCATTGGATGGGAGAACGCCATCTCCTCTTACCTTTTGAAAATAAATGGGCGATGATACATTGCCATCAATTATTAAAAAATCTGTGGCAAGAGGAGGCCTTTGACCCTAATGCTCTTTTGCCACTCCTTATCTCTGAACCCTTTGAGTTGACGCTAAGTCATACTTTTAACCAACACCTTGAAACTTTTAAAGACTGGGGATTTGAATTTGATCGCCTTGATGATAAAACTCTCGCCCTGCGTACAATCCATCATCTATGGGATGGACTTGCCTACCGTGAGTTTTTAAGTGCCCTCATGGCCAAAGATAAAGGCCAAAGCTTTTCACAACTTATTGAGCTTCCATGGGAAATGCCCTTCCCTCCAATTACGCGTAGGCGTTTTGAAAATCTATTACAAAAATATAAACTGACAACTCTCATCGAAAAGAATTGGGTCAAACTCATAACTCTAGATGATCTGGACCAATGGTTTAATCAATTATGAGTGTACAATTCCCAGTCATTATTATTTCCGGCCCCACTTGTTCCGGCAAAACGCAAACCAGTATCGATTTGGCGAAATACCTCATTGAAAAAGAAGACAAAAAGGCCGCCATAATTAATTTTGATTCCTTACTTTTCTATCGCGAATTATCACTTGGTACTGCCAAACCAACGCTAGAGGAACGCCAGGGTGTCCCCCATTATTTGATTGATGTTCAATCAGCAAAAGAACCGCTTAATGCCCATGAATTTTCTGCTCGCGCAGAAATTATCATTAAAGGTCTCCATAAAAAAAATGTCATCCCTATTTTAATAGGAGGTAGTGGATTTTATCTACGGGCGCTGATCAAAGGTATGTACGACTCCAATACGCCGATCCCGGAAATTAAAACGCGAGTGGCCAATCTTTATCAAGAAAAAGGCATCGAAGGTATTATTAGTGAATTGGAGAAGGTCGATCCAAAATCCCTTGAACAATTACACCCTAACGACCATTACCGCCTGATGCGTGCTCTGGAGCATTTTCTCATGAGCGGTACTCCTCTCTCCTCCCAAAAAGAAAAACTTGATGATCTCGCGCCCTATGATTTTTCGACTTGCCAATTCCCGGAATGGAAAATCCATCATATTTACTTAGACATGCCAAAGGATGAGCATTGGCCCTATATGGAAAAGCGCGCCGCTAAAATGGTTGAAAATGGGCTGATCCAAGAAGTCGAATCCCTTTTAAAAAATGGTCTCAATGGCAGTGAGAAGCCCTTGCAATCAATTGGCTATAAGGAGACCATCGACTTTATTAACCAAGCAATCCCGTCGGAAAAGAAATTGATCGAGCGTATTTATATTAATACTCGCCGACTCGCCAAATCCCAGCGAACCTTCTTTAACAAAGTCCAACCCAAAACCGTTTACCATCCTCTTGCTGAAAGAGAGAAAATCCTGCAAGATACCCTTGAATTCCTAAAAGAGGAAAATGAGGGCCCTCCTGATCCTCAAAACTCCTTGGTGTAGAATAGAGTTGAGGCAGTTCATCATGAATACGAAGCGCTTAAAAATTATCATCATCTCTGATGGTACCGGAGAAACAGGGACAGCTGTATGCCGTGCAGTTATGACTCAATTTGAGGGCCGTGATGTCTACTTTACTCGTTATAAAAATGTCCGCAGCATAGAGCAAATAGAAGCAATCTTTACCGAAGCAGCGATTCATCATGACCTCGTCGCCTATACGATTGTCAGTACAGAACTCCGAGAATATGTCGCCGAAATCTCTCGAATCAAGCATGTACGGACATTAGATGTTTTAGGCCCGGCGATTACTGTGTTCTCCAATTATTTTGATCAAGAGCCTATTTCTGAGCCAGGACTATTACATCAAGTTAATGACAATTATTTTAAACGAGTTGAGGCGATGGAGTTTACCCTCAACCATGACGATGGTCGCAATTTAGAATCCCTCCAATTGGCCGACGTGGTCCTGGTAGGAATTTCTCGTACCTCGAAGACACCACTCTCCCTCTACCTCTCCCTTCATGGCCTTAAAGTGGTTAATATTCCTCTTATTAACAAGACACCTCTGCATGAGGAGCTTTTTAAAATCGATCAGCGAAAAATTTTTGCGCTCACGATTGAGCCAGAGGCACTTCAAAAAATACGAGCAAATCGCCTCAATCGCCTCGGAGCAAACCGCCTGACAGGTGATTACGCTAACGAAGTCAAGGTCCATGAAGAATTAGAATGGGCCAATGCCATTTTTAAAGAAAATAAACGTTGGCCAGTATTTAATGTGACTGGCAAGGCGTTAGAAGAAACGGCCGCTGAAATTATGAAGTTACTCAATATGAGAAAAAATAATATTTTTAAACAAACGAAAAAATAATTATGGCCATTTTTGATCAAATTGACGATATCACCATTCACTTCTCCCAATGTATAGGAGTTACAATCTATAACGAAGAGGAACAAAAGATTGGTACCCTCAATGACTTCTTTGTGGATTATGAAGACGTCTACCCTCAAATTCTCGCTATTCAATACAAACGCAATAAACAATTATTTTATATCTCATGGGATGACGTCAAGGCCTTTAACTTACAAAAAGTGGTCATCAAAACGGACTCCTTTATCGGTCGCAGCCGTACATTCCCGAAGGCCCAAACGCGAAAGGTCATCACCTCCCTATTGGCCAATCAATTTACCGGGGAAACGATGGAGTACCCGGCACTTGGTAAAATTATTCTTGATAAGCAGATTGTCGATACTTATGGCAAAAAAGTTGTTCGCGTCAACGATATTCGCCTGATCCGAACGGGAAAAACCATGCGTGTCACCCACGCAGCAGTTGGTTTGCGCGCCATGTTCCGACGCCTAGGCTATGAACCGATCGTAGACTTTGTCGTCAAAACGTTGCGACCAAAATCTCCCTATTTAACGAAAGAAACTCTGATTAATTGGAAATACGTACATGCCATTCCCAATCGATCGATGCAAAGTTCAGTCAAATTGAGCTTATCCAATGAAGATATTAAAGGCATTCACCCGGCCGACTTGGCCGATATTCTAGAGGACCTCGATACCCACGGCCGTGGAATGATTTTTACCAGCCTCGATCCTAAAATGGCAGCGGAGACTTTATCGGAAGTCGAGGATGAATTTAAGGCAAATCTTTTAAAAAATGAAACCACTGAAGATGCTGCTAAAATAATTGCAAATATGGACACTGATGATGCTGCCGATGTTCTCTCTGATTTATCTGAAAGTAAGAAAAATGAAATCATTGATAAAATTGAAGATAACGAAATTCAAGAGGAAATCCAGGAACTCCTGGAGTACCAAGAAGATACTGCTGGCGGCCTAATGACCACCGAAATCTTCGAAGTCCCCCCAGACACTCCTAAAACAAAAGTCCTCTCCCTCATCCGTGAAAGGTCTGAAGAATTTGAAACCATCTACGATATTTTTGTTACCGATAAAGATGAAACTCTATTGGGAATATGTACTTTACATGACCTTCTTTTAAGAGAAGAAGATACCGAGATATCAGAGATCATGAAATCAGATGATATCAAGTCGCTTACCCCAGATGTAAAGTGGAAGGAAATCGCTCACTTTATGAGTAAATATAATTTAATGAATGTTCCCATTACGGGTGAAGGGAATCGCCTATTAGGCATTGTATCAGTTGATGATATTTTGCCATGGTTATTAGACGATTAAAGGAATGATGATTCATGGGCGAGAAAAAAGAATCCCCTCAAAAATTAGGACTCTGGCAAAAAACAATCCTCTTGCTGGGGGTTGTTGGGCCCGGTCTTATTACAGCGAATATTGATAATGATGCTGGCGGAATTGCCACCTATTCATTAACTGGAGCTCATACCGGTTATCGTCTCCTATGGGTTCTCACTCCGATCACTATTGCCCTCGTTTTAGTGCAAGAGATGTCTGCTCGCATGGGTATTGTTTCAGGTAAAGGCCTGGCCGATCTCATTCGAGAGAAATATGGCCTAAAAATTACCTTTTATAGTTTAACATTCCTCATTATCGCTGATCTAGGTAATACCATGGCCGAGTTTGCTGGTATCGCTTCAGCAGGAGAGATCTTTGGAGTATCTAAATATATCTCCGTCCCTATTTGTTCACTCTTTGTCTGGCTACTTGTAACCAAGGGAGATTATAAAATTGTGGAGCGGGTATTTTTGGCCGGCTGTGTGGTTTATCTCTCCTATATCGTTTCAGGATTTATTATTGGGCCAGACTGGGAGTTAGTCGCCACCTCCATGTTTAATCCCGATTTCTCCTCCATGAAAAGGTCTGATATGCCTATTATTGTGGGGCTGATTGGGACTTCCATTACGCCTTGGATGCAGTTCTATATTCAATCAGCAGTAGTGGAGAAAGGCACCTCCATCAAGCACCTTTGGCATTCTAAAGTGGATGTCGTCGCCGGCTGCTTTTTAATGCTTGTTGTAACTATTTTTATTA
This sequence comes from Bacteriovoracaceae bacterium, assembly GCA_041586955.1. Taxonomy (GTDB): domain Bacteria; phylum Bdellovibrionota; class Bacteriovoracia; order Bacteriovoracales; family Bacteriovoracaceae; genus JBFGZE01. Next base: position 20,640 of record JBFGZE010000042.1, on the reverse strand, counting down.
TTCTTTGCTGTGCCGCTACAATGTTTCATGCCGGAGTTCAAATTACTGATGCCAAGGATGCCGCCTTGGCCCTAAAGCCCCTGGCCGGCGATTATTCCTCAGCGCTCTTTGGCGTCGGACTTTTTAATGCCTCCTTTTTTGCTGCGGCCTTGCTCCCCTTAGCAACGAGTTATTATGTTTGTGAAGGTATGGGCTGGGAATCAGGTGTTGATAAAACATTTAAGGAGGCCCCCAACTTTTTCACCATTTTTACTGCTTTGGTGGTTATTGGCGCCGCCCTTATTCTCATTCCTGGAATCAATTTATTTGGTATACTCATTTGGTCTCAGGTTCTCAATGGTGTTCTCATTCCTTTGATTCTTCTTTTCATTGTCAACCTCTGCAATGATCCGGATATCATGGGCGAATACACCAATGGACCTATTTATAATTTTATCTGTTATTCCATTGTTTTAGTGATGTTTGTGGCCAATGCAGCGATGATTTACTTTGAGATCATTCGCTAAAATTTTAAGAGAAAACCTATTTCTTAGATTTGATAAGCGAGCATAGATCAATTCGTTGCCCTGATTTATTAAAGACCACTTCGATTTTTCTTTCAAAGTTTTCAAATTCTTTTTGATAAGTTAGTTGATAAACAATATCCCCTTTCTCATTGGCGGGATGACGTCCATCACCAGTAATGGGAAAAATGACTCCAAAGCGATTTTTAATGGGAAGAATTTCGGTGCGCTGTTCACCAAATAGCTCAAACTTAAGCCTGCCCTGAACACAATTGCGACTCGTAATAATATGCCCAAAATCAGCATCAGCTCGTCGTGGAATGCGATAAGTTTCCTCAGAGTCTTTAATCACCAATTTTTCAACATGAGGCATAAGGCGTGAACTTTCGACTCGTAAAAAGAATTCTCGCCCACGAGGAACTTGAATCATGTCTAAATAGTCGACCTTTTGACGTTCACCATTAATAAAAATACGTTCTGTATATTTATCAAATTGCACTAATCTCAATTTGGCCAATACTGTATTGGTATCGACCGGGTTATTCTGATTTAAATTTCCATCAGCAGGGTCATCGAGAATAGGGTCCTCATCAATACCGGTCTTTTTATTTTTTGAATTGTCAGCAACGTCTTTTTTAATAATCACTTTATCATTATTGCCAGTCTTGCTCTGGGCAACACTTCTCGCGAGGGCCTTCTTTCCATTAGAAAATACGGAAAGAATCTCCTGTGATAATTTTTTGTCAAAAACGATGGGATAAATGAGCATGCCCACGAAAACAACAGCTATCCATAAAATCTTATCACTTCCCCTACCTCGGCCCCGGCCTTTCTTCGAGATACTTTTATTGCTATTCATTCGGTTTTGTGCGCTATTGACTTCCATATTTCCTAAACTCGTTAGGTCACTTGACTTACGTTTTTTAAGAAAGTTTGCTTTTCTTTTTTCCTTAACCAGAATAGAACCTTTCGTTTCCTCCGGTTCATTAGATCGATTATTGTCTTTATCAAAATCAAATATTGTAACTCGTGAACGGGTTTTTTCTGTTTTGGTTTGGTCCCCTTTCTTTGTCTCAGTAACAGGGGAAGAAGGTTCTTCGGCCCAGGCCGAAGTGGAATGCCCATGATTCCCATCTTTTTTAAGATCCTCTAAATATTCAGTGATATCCATTTGCCCATACTCAACTAAACGAGCACGATCTTTTTTGATTTCATCTTTAAATAATTCTTTTGCAAAAAATGATAAGTCAGAGGAATTAAAATCGGGGTAATTGGCAAAAAGATATTTATTAAGGGCGCGGTTAAGCTGGTCCATATTCTCATAGCGCTTTTCTCTATTGCGACTGAGAGCGCGAAGAACAATCTCATCCAATTCCTTAGGTACATTGGGATTGATACTAGATGGTGGCCTAACATCACATTCTTGAATTTTTTTAAGAACAGCGAGGTCATTTCTCGCTTTAAATAATTTTTGTGAGCAGAGCATTTCCCATAGGGTAATACCCACTGCAAATTGATCATAACGATGATCTAACTCAAGATTCTCTAAATACTCTGGAGCAAGGTAAGATAATTTTCCCTTGATGGTTCCCGCCTGAGTCGCCTCTGAGTTTGTTTCGGCCTTGGCGATACCAAAGTCAATAATCTTAATGGCCCCATCGAATGTGAGCATAATATTATGAGGTGAGATATCGCGATGAACAATATTCGCGGCCTTCCCTGTTAATTTATCTGTATGAGAATGAGCATAATTAAGGCCCTGGCAAACTTGAGTTATAATATAAACCGAGATTTCGACAGGAAAAACAAACTTCTTCTCTTTTAATTTATCGAGGTATTCTTTGAGGTTACGGCCATCACAATATTCCATCGCGACATATAATTGTCCATCTTGATGACCATAATCATAAATTTGAACAATATTAGGGTGAAGAAGGCCAAAGGTTACCTTAATTTCATCGAGAAACATGACACGAAAAGATTCATCATTCGAATACTGCGATTGAACCATTTTCATGGCAACAATACGATCCGCTTGCTCTCCTAAATAGCGGGCGCGACAAATCTTGGCCATCCCTCCATTAATGAGATGATCTAAGATCAAATAGCGACCGAATCTTTGTTTTTTCTTGGCCATAGAGGCAATTCTCCTTAAATTCTCATCGGATATTTAAGGAAAATAGTTAATTCTAATTTTAAACGAGTTTTCAAAGACTTAAAGAGTCATTTCACGAAAGCCAGGTAAGATGAAGGTGATCTTTTCTCTTTTAATTTCGGACTCTTGGCAAATCCCATAAACTTGATAGAGCTGCATGGATAATTTCTCAAAATTGGGGTGCATAACGAGGTTTACTTTGAAATTAGGGATGGCCACCCGCTTAAATCCTGATTTTTCAAATTCACTGAGAATATCACTATGACCAATCTTATCCGGGTCCAGGGCGTAACCCATCATAATACGAAAGTCTTTACAATTTTGAACGATTTCCTGCTCGACTTTGGAAAACCAGGCATAAAAAGGCGAATCAGGAGTGATTTCTGTTACCAAAAGGTCATAGAACATAGTTAATTCTTTGTACCAAGAAATTCGCTCGAAGCGTAAATTTGTTTCCCATTCAAGATTACCTAGCCGACCGCCACGAAGGACAATACTTCCCTTCTTCACCACATTTTTAGACAAGCTTGAGCAGGCCAAGGCCATGAATAATAAACAAGAACAAAGAATAATTTTTTTGGCCATAGAGACTCTCTTCAATAAATCAAAACCTTATTCTAGGCCCTGATTAAAACTTTGTCTGCTTTTTTTCTTTATTCGTCAAGATAAGCGTTAATAGCGGACAAAGCGTTACCTTCAAGTTGCTCAAAACGCATGGAAAATCCTTGATTCCCATCGAGAAGACGAACAATACTCCCCTTGGCGACAAAACAATGCTCGGAGTTTTCTGGATGAACGTTGAGGTTGATAGAGTCACCTACTTTACAGGGGGTATCGGCCAATAAAATCTGCATTCCACCAACAGAGATATCGCGGCAGATCCCCTCATGAACACTACTTTCATCGCTAAAAAGCATGCGAGCGACAAAAGGTTTACGCACATTCATGCGACGATCCTCTTCTGTTAATTCCACTTCATCTTCCCTTCCGAGAATTCCAAATAAAGGGGTTTCACCAAGAAAGCGCCAACTAGGCATACCTGGAGCAAAAATAAATGTTTTTTCATTAATACGATTTTCTGTCACGGCCACTCGCAATTGACTAATAGAGTAAGGCCCATACTCCACTTCTTCGGTACCTCTATCAAGACCGATTTTTATGGTAATAACCTTGGCATCTTCATCGAGTTCATGCCAATTAAATTCTTTTCTCTCTTCCCAGGGAATTTGCGGAGGAAGATCTTCAACATTAATTTCAGCAGTAACTTCATCTTCAATTTTTTCTGTCGGAGCAGGACTTAAAATATGCGCTAATTCTTCAGCATCTTTTAAAGCGACCCAGTCACCAAAACCTTTACGCCATACGTAGCTTTCGCTCGTTAATTTTCCATTAGAAAATAATGATTCAATTTCGGAAATTTCAACGGGACCAACCCGCTCTCTCCCATCTACGTAATACCAAATTCCGGCCATGGATACACTCCTCAATATTTAATAATACCTAATTGTAACGCATTACAACACGCGAGAAATGAGTTGGAAAAAATGTCCGCTAGAGAGTCTCTAGAGGACTAAATTGATCAGATGCTATTTGAAAATTATTGAATGATCATAGGAAAAAGTTCCTGAAATATCAGAAGTTTTATACATCGCCTTTTTATTGCCAATGACGATATCCAGGTTACGGGCATCTTCGAATGTTTTAATAGATGTACCAGAATAATCCCAAATTTGTCCTTCACCTAGCTCGTTACTATAGGCGGCAAAAGTTTTCGAAATTTGAAATCGAAAGCTTTTTTCATGCGTCACTTTTTGTAATAAACCGCGTTCATGGTGGTAAAGAAACCCCATATTTAAATCATTGCGGGTATAGGCAAAACGGTCAGTTAACTTCATTGTTAGGCCAGGCATGCCATAAAATGTTCTAAGAAATTCACCTTTATGATTGACCAGTCCGCCATCACCTTCCATATTTTGAAAAGAGGCAAAACGATCTGAAATTTGAATATGAGTCCCTACTCCTCCTGAAAAATTGGCCACTCGACCTTTCGCAATATGCCAAAGTTGACCATCACCATTATTACTTTGAGTAAAGGCAAATGGCCCTTTCACTTCAATTAATCGGCCTTCAACCGAGGAGTATTGAAAAATCACTTCTTCGCGACGATTGACAATTTCACCTTTATTCATTTGAGAAATAGCAGCAAAATCATCACTGATGGTAATCTTTAATTGCTCACCGTTTACAATTTGGCGTACTTTATCCGCATCTTTATTAAAAACAATTCCGCTTTTTTTCCCTTGTTGAATTGAGGCAAAACTTTTCGACACTTTGATAGAGCAAGAAGAGGAAAGACATTTTTTCATTTGCCCTTTTCTAATATGAAAAAGAATATCGTGGTAGTCAGTTTGAAAGGCCAAAAAACTATTTGAATTGCCAAGTATTTTTTTGACATTACTTTTTTCATAAACCAGCTTATCTTGTAAAAAAACTTCAAGATGACCTTGCTCTAATTTAATTTGCCAGCGGTCACGTGGGTCTTCTTGGTGCTTAACAATAGGTAGCTTTTCATCCTGTCGAGGTTTAACGATATCTGATGACATCGAACGAATCAGCTTTTTCGAACAGGCTGATGTCAATAATAATACAGCTATGGCGACGTTCCCTAATTTCATGAAGTATCCCTTGATTACATTACCCCCCTAGGATAAATAAAAAAGGTGGACGACACCTCAAGGCCTGTAAAAAAACCTATGATGTAAAAACTTTAAACAATTTTAGTCGCTTGGGGATGAATGAGAAGTGCTTATCTTTTTGACAAACCTCTCCCTCTTTAAAAGGCCTTTTTCAAGTCCCTAACCCTTTAGAATTAAATAACTTACTCCCTACAACTTAGCTTTTAAGTTCCAACGCCTATTGTCCGATAAATACCATAGAGATCTATGAATTTGGTCTAAGGTGAGAAATATGAAATTGAAACAAATACTTTTATGTGCTCTACTTTTGGGACTCAATAGTTGTGGACCAGAGCAATTTGCGACGAAAAAAAAGGTTGAATCATCGAGTTCTAACCCGATCAACCATCAAACCAATTCAAGTTGTTCTCACTTTACTCTCATTAAACCACAAGTGGACTTTCTCTTCTTATGGGATAACTCCAGCTCCTCGACCTTTATCAGTCAAAAAACCAAGTCAGCGCTTAATAATACGATTGATCTAATGTCATCACGTTTTGATTATCATATCATGCTTGCTCCTCTCATCGGAAGCAATAATCAATACGCTCGCTTTGTATCAGAAACTCCGGTTGGCCTAGGTTCAAGTGCCTTATCCATCAAAGTTGACCGCTCACAAGCGGCCAATTCCCTTAACTTTCCTCAAGCTGCTGGCAACGCCGAGTCAGGAGCACAAAGGGCCGCGGATCTTATTAAAAATAATATCAGCAATGGCATCTTTAGAAATGGTGCCTATTTAATCGTAGTCGTGATGTCAAACCAAGATGATAATTCATGGGTTAAGGGTACTTATCCTATTGCTAAAGATCGCGATGAATATATTCAAGCACGCATGAAAGATCTTTTATGCTTACGTGGTAATCATAACCCCTCTTCTGGTGCGTGCTCAGGGCCGACACTTAATAATATTCAAATGCGATTTATGTCTATAGTCGCTCACCAAGATAAATGTGGAGGTTCACAATCACTCTGGTCCTTAAATAAAGTCTATCGCACCTTATCGTCATATATTTATACCGCCAGCTATAATAATGGGACAGCATCTCCCACTGACCAGGGAAGCCCTTCCCCATCTGCTGACGGTATCATTCCCTATGACTCCTACGATATTTGTCAGATCAGCGATTTTGCTCATATCTTTGATGGTATTAATAACTCCATTCAAGACACTCTCGTGCGCCATAAATATAATTATTGGCCAGTGGCCTCCAGCGGTGCTTCCGCTATCGATCCAGATGAAATCAAAGTTTTTAAAAATGGTCAGCCGATCAATCGGCTATCTGAACCTGTTACTGGCAACCCAACAGGCTTCTCCTTTACGAATTCTGTCCAAAACGTCAATACACGTTATGAACCAGGCCCTGGCGAGCCTTTTAATGGTTATTCCATTAAGCTCTATGGTGATGCCCATGTCACCTATCCGGAATGCATGATTGTAAAAACCCAAACACCAAAAGAATATTTTGGTTATGTTAATATCCAATCAAAACCACTTGAAAGCTCTATTGTTCTCAAGATCAATGGACAAACTATTCAAAAATCAAGTACCAATGGTTGGCAATTAATAAAGTCAGGTGGTCAACCCGCCTATTACCAATCCAAAAACATAAAGATTCAAGCGCCTGGAAAAATGTGTGGGGCCGACTATTGCCAAGGTAGTCCAGCAGTTAATAAGTCTGGCTATTTTTTAAAGCTCAATGGTAATGCGATTTACTCTAATGGAGCGACGGTTCAAGTCATTTATGACCCTAGCGCCTAGAATATAATGAGAGGAATTGGCCTCTCTTGTTTATTTTTTTCAATTCTATTATGATCCCTCCCAACTAATCTTAGCGGAGGGTTTTTTATGAAAATGACTTTACTCTTGTTTTTTACTCTCGCTCCCCTATACGCCGACGTTCTCCCCCCAAGCGTGGAGGAAACCTTTTTCTGCACCGACGGTACCCAGAATTATGAACTTTATTTAAAAAAAAATAATACCTTAAGCGCTAAACCACAAAATGGGCTGGAACTTTGGCATGGTACCTATCATATTCAAGGAGATTCCATTCATTTGCAACTACCTATCATTAACTTTGTCGAGGCCTCAGGTCCCTATGAGTTTGCAAAAGGACTTATTATTACCTTTGAAACCCCTTCTATTAAATGCCATGCCATCGGTCATACTCTAGGAAAATTGGTGCGCACGAATGCCACTTGCCCTAAGATCCGCATCATTCCTAATACCAGTTATGAAGAGAATGCCTTTGAGTTTTACCCCTCAGGCATGGTTAAAAGAAGACAATGGAAACAACTTGCCACGACAAATGACGCTCTCTATAATGAATCCCTTGGGATCTATCTTATAGAGGGAGAGACTTTTTCGATGGCCTTTGGCGATCGAAAAGAAGAAAGGTTTTTGACTGGGTCTATCGTTGATGACAATTCAATTACCATCAACGAATTAGAACCCAATCAAGGGGTATGTAAATTACAATAAGGATGACATACCATTTTTAAAATACAGAGTATTAACGGACATACCATTCATGGAGCGAGTATGCAGAAGAACCTTGTCCGACTTTAAATAGTCTGGGACTTGAATCTCATAGCGAAAAGGCATAATTCGCTGGGGACAAATATCTGCTATTTGCTTCATGATTGGTAAAACGCTATAAGTATCTTTTTTATTATCGTAAAACTCCACTCGATCCAAAACAAAACAATCGCTAGGATTATGGCCATTTAAAAATACACGTCCACTCTCATCCACTTCCAAATAATCAACATAGGCATAAACAAAATTATCAATTGCCTGTGATGGACTTGGTGCGACTTGAATATTTGATTTAATGGAATCAAATTCCCCCTCATTCACAAGAATCTTATAATCACCTGCCGGTAAAGTCCCCACACTTACTGGCCGGACATAGGGCACGACCATTTCCGCACAGGCCGAAGAATCAGGTGCCCTTAGGGACGTCATCTTAATTTTAATTTCGTTACCTACGACCTGAACACTCGCTCGAGGGGAGCGGTAACAAAGATTAGGAAGATAGCCTTCAATCACAACTTCGGTATTGTCATTTGAGTCAAACCCATGGGGCACATAGATATGATCGACTGGAATTATCGCCTGATAGGACGCTATTGTATTAAAACAAAGACCCATCATCAGTGATGTAAAAATAATTGACGCCTGGCGCTTCATCGCTCCTCCTTAGCTAGAGTTTAAGTTTTCCAAAACTTATAACACCGATAATTTAAACTCTACAAGTTTAATTGCCTCTGCTTTTAAGCAAGAATAGACTTGTTTATTCACATAGATAAACATGACCGAGATCATGACAAGGTTTTAAAAAAAATGCCTATTTTGCCAGCCCCCTCTTCATAAGGCCCTGAATCAGGTCTTTCAATGAGAAATTACACAGCACATCCTGAGCTTTATCATATATTTTAATTCCCAAATCAAGCATTCTAACACCAGAGAAAAGCAGAGGAATTGGATTCTCTGCTGCAGACCAAAAACATCAGGAGGTAATTGATGCAAGTGGAAATTAGCTTTAAAGGAATGGAAAAAGAACCCTCTCTCAAGCAGAAGGCCATTGAAAAATTTCAGTCTTTGAGTAACTATCTAGATCCAGATAGTCGTGTTTCAATCACATTTTGGGAATACGACAAGAAAAAAGTTAGTGATGTTAAAATCCACAGTAAGCAAGATGTATTTTTGGCCAAGGCCCATTCCGATAATTTTTTTAAAACAATTGAACTTTTAAAAGATAAGGCCAAGTTCCAGATTTTAAAAAATAAAAATAAATAAGAGGGAGGTTTATATGCCGCTACCTAAATTAGACCCCAAAAGCCTACTCGTTGAGGAATTCACAAGCGTTGACCCCATTTGTATCGATGCTGAAGAAACACTTGATCATGCTAAAAATTTAATGATACGAAATAATATTCGTCATATCCCCATTATTGCAAATGGATTTCCGGTCGGCATTATTAGTGAACGACAAATCAATACATTGCCTATGGAGACCTGGGGCAAGCGTAAGGCGATGGAGATTATGGTCGATAAACCATTCTGTGTACCTCATACTGATCTTCTCAAGGATGTCGTTTTTCAAATGTCGAAAAAGAAAATTGGCTCGGCCTTAGTGGTGAATGAAGAGGGACGTCTCTACGGCATTTTTACATCGATTGATGCCCTTAATGTCATTATTGAATGCCTCTAAAGATGTTGATGAAATGGTAAATGGTGGCCCTTAATCTAGTCTGATGCCCTAGACTTAATAGCCACCTTTTCCGTTTTTGGCCTTAATATCATTAATCCTCTTAATATCATTCATTATCTTGATTGCAGGATAAGTCTTTTTTAATTTATCGTAATTAACAATGGATGTAAGCCTATTCCCTTCACCAACAAGAACTGCATCACAGATTTTTGCCTTAATGGCATCTGATAAATCCTCATCGGTAATTCCCACTTTTTCGGCCTTAAATTCCTCTAAAATAGCACTGATATCGGCGTGACCTTTAGGTTTATCAAGACCTTTTAAATTTAATTGATCTAAAATTTTTCCAAGAAATTTCTCACAGCGATCGGAGATTATCAATTTTTTACTATCATCACTCATACGTTGGGTATTAAAGAATGCCACCATTCCCCGAAAGCGGTCAATATCATGAACCTGAATAAGCTTAGGTAGGCCATCAGCATCTTTCGCCACTTCCACGTATCGCTGATTAATCAGCATTTGCATAAATTCTTCATACTTCACTTCCATAATATTGAAAACGTCCAGCATATAGAATTTCAATTTACTCATATGGATTTCAAAAAAGTCCTTCTTGCGGTCAGCATGGGTTTTGACCACTAAGTAAATGATCGAAAGAATTTTAATGACATCTGAGTTATGGAAGAAAACATAATCGGCAACTTTTCCACCTGCACCAAAGCCCACTGAGTTACTCTCGAGGTTTTTTACTCGCTCATTAGTTTTGCGCAAACGGTTTGCCAACGTATTGATAATCGTTTGGAACCAAGGATTTAGACCTTCCATGGTTTTAGCAAAGGCCTGAAAAGAAATTTGAATTACTTCAGTATTCATAATGGACGCCGCAGAACAACTACGGCGTGTGGACTTTTCATCAAAAAAGGCCATCTCTCCAATAACCTCACCCTGGCGTAGAATTGCTAAATCAACAAACCCACGACCTTTGGGCCGGTAAAGGCGAACTTGACCCTTTTGAATAATATAAAGGCAATCAGCTGGCTCATTCTCATGAAAGAGGACCTCTCCAGGTTTAAACTTTCGAATCCCTGATTTCTTCTGAGAAGTTGACTTCGGTTTGATTGCTGTGGCCATTAAATTTTCTCCAAAATGAGACTTAAGGCCTCCCCTCCTCCGATGCAGATTGAGGCCATCCCATAGCGTTCATTCTTTCGCTCCATTGCGTTCATCAACGTCACGACTATTCTTGTACCCGAGCAACCAATTGGATGCCCCAAACTTACTCCACCGCCAAAAATATTTACTTTATTGGGGTCGAGATTAAAATCTTTCATGCAGGCCATAGTTACAACAGCAAAGGCTTCATTGATTTCAAAAAGGCCAATATCATCAATGCTTAGGTTTGCTTTTTCTAAACACTTTCTCATGGCCTGTGCAGGCGCTGTTGTAAACCAAGTTGGGTTTTGGGCATGGGAGGCATAGGAAACAATTTTAAAATTGGCCTGATCCTTAAATTCCTCACCGCCTAACACAACAGCTGCTGCCCCATCATTGATAGTCGAAGCATTTGCAGCTGTTATTGTACCATTTTTTTCAAATGCAGGCCTCAATTTGGGTATTTTATCAAAACTTGCCTTAAGCGGACCTTCGTCCTCAAGTACTTCAATATCTCCCCTTCTTGAGGGAACAACCACTGAAGTAATCTCATCTTTGAAAATCCCCTCATTCAAGGCCTTTTGAGCTCTCTTAAAAGATTCAATGGAAAAAGCATCTTGTTCTTCTCGGGTAAAACCGTACTTTGAAACACATTCCTCGGCACAATTTCCCATCGGCCGGTCGGAATAAACATCCCATAGGCCATCCCATTGCATGGCATCTTTAATTTCCCCTCCTCCAAATTTCATGCCTTGACGGCCTTGAGGCAAAAGATGCGGGGCCATGGACATATTTTCCATCCCACCGGCAATAACACAATTAGTATCACCTGCAATAATTGACTTCGCCCCCATGATAATTGTTTGTAATCCTGAACCACAAACTTTATTCACCGTCGTGCAAGGAACACTTTCCGGCAGTTCAGCGAAAAGGGCCGCTTGACGAGCAGGAGCTTGACCACAGCCGGCCTGAACCACGTGACCCATAAGAACTTCACCCACTTGATCAGATGAAATATTGGCCTTTTGTAAGGCACCTTTAATCGCCCAAGCACCTAAACGCGGTGCCGGAACACTTGATAATTTACCTAAAAAACTTCCACTAGGGGTTCTTGAACCACCCAAAATATAAACACTCATAAACTGTCCTCCTCACTCATTGAAATAGTTCTGTATATACCACCGAGAATGGACTTTTTAAATGACTTCCACTTGCCACATCGCAAAATGTCAGTTAATTTTCCTGCTCAGAAGAGAAGGATGGCCAATGATTTTTAGAAAAACACCTCAAACAAAAAAAACGATTATCCCTGCCACTTGGTGTGAACAAGTCACTCAGACACTGACAGATCATTATGATAGCTTTTTGAAGGTATATGATCGGGAGTTTAATATCTTTGCTTATTCTCATTCTGAAGAATTTTTGCTTATTGTTAGCTGCACCACCCCAGACAACCCGGACCACTCCCCTTCAAGCCTCTTTATATCGGCCGATCTAACCGAGAAAACTGATGCCTCGCAATTAATGGATCAATTAATCGACGTCACTGGCATCTTCTTTGATCAATATTTCAATCAGGAAGGGAATTGGACAGACTTCAGCGGAAAATGGGAGAAAGACCAATTTCTTGGCCTTGAGCTCCATTATAAAATAAGTCGGGAAAATATGCTGTTGACCATAGAGGCCAACCGCCTTTTAGGTGAAGAGTTTTAATTAATCGTCATTAAAACTCGGCTTTGCCGTCACTTTTGTCTCATAAGCGATATCTTGGTCGTCATCGAGCTCATCATCAGAATCTTCATCAAAGCCTCCCCCTTCAGTGGTTTCAATATTCATTTCACTGAGCACACCATAGAAAGACTTCTGATCTTCGAGGTCTTGCAACATACCTTCAACAAATTTGGCAGGGTATTTCGTCACGAGTTCTTCAATATAGGCCTGTAATTGGCCATCTTCAAGAATCGCTTGTTTACGTTTAATATCTTTCCAGTTTTTGATGTAATGAAAACGACAATAGCCAGAGGTTGTCGCGGGGTTATCACAAGCTTTTTCAATACAATCATCATCACTGGAATAAAAGAAATCGAGAGTGCGAATACCGGCAAATATATCTTCCATGGAACGCCCTTCAGCAAGCCCCATGACTTTTTCCGCCACTTGAGCTTTGATCTCTTGGGCATCTTTCTCTTTTATCACCGAATTATTCGCTTTCGTTTGAGTTTCTTTAACCTGAGTTGTCGTTTTCTTTGGCTTGGTCTCACCAGCATCCTTTTCCTTTTTCTCTACTTCCACTGGAGCAGGAGTGACCTTCTTTTTCTCTTTCGATTCTTTTTTACTAGCAGCAACTGCTTTTTTTATTGGTTTTTTTTCAACTTTTTTAACAACCGTTTTCGCTGTTTTTTTAGCAACTTTCTTCGCCGTTTTCTTAGCGATTTTCTTAGCCGTTTTTTTCGCGACTTTCTTCGCCGTTTTTTTCGCGACTTTCTTCGCGACTTTCTTCGCGACTTTCTTCGCTGTTTTTTTCGCGACTTTCTTCGCTGTCTTTTTAGCGACTTTCTTTGCCGTTTTTTTGACAACTTTCTTTGCCGTTTTTTTGGCAACTTTTTTCGCTACTTTTTTAGCGGTTTTTTTCGCAGTTTTCTTGGCCACTTTTTTAGCTACCTTTTTCGCGGCCTTCTTTTTGGCCGCAGACGCCTTTTTAACTGTTTTTTTAGAGGAGCTCGTCGTCGCTTTTTTGGCGACTTTAGCCTTCTTCTTTACAGTGGACTTTTTAGCTGTCTTTTTCGCTGTTTTTTTCTTGGCCATATTGAGGTTCTCCAATATTTTCTTTAACAAAACTCACCTCTTGCAAGTCTTCTAAAAATAGTTTTATTAATTACCACCGTTTCTCATTCCCGACAATAGTTCTATTGCTGGATTTTCTTTAATTCGCTGGCCGCAATAACGACGCGCTGAATCTCAGATGTTCCCTCATAAATTTCTGTTATTTTAGCATCACGCATATGTCTTTCTAAAGGATATTCTTTAGTATATCCATTTCCACCACACACTTGAACCGCTTTAGTCGTAATCCACATACAAGACTCTGCAGCAAATAACTTAGCATGTGCTGACTCGAGAGAATAGGAGACTTTCATATCCTTTTTAACAGAGGCCCTTTCAATTAAAAGACGACTTGCAGCAAGCTTGGTGCTCATATCGGCCAACATAAACTGAATCGCCTGAAGATTGCTAATGGGCCGACCAAATTGAACCCTCTCTGTGGAATATTTAGCTGCATAACGAAAAGCCGCCTCACCTATTCCTAACGCCTGCGCGGCAATACCGATACGACCGCCATCAAGAGTTGCCAGGGCAATACGAAACCCCTTCCCTAATTCGCCCAAAAGGTTTTCTTTGGGGACCTTAACTTTTTCTATTGAAATTTGGGCCGTTGAGGATCCCTTAATGCCCATTTTTTCTTCACATTTTTGAACATTAAAACCTTCAGTATCTGTTTCTACGATAAAAACAGACATGCCTTTGTGATCGACGGTTTTTTCTGTCTTCGCAAAAACGATGGCCACTTTCGCTTCACGCCCATTGGTAATCCAGTTTTTGACACCATTAAGCTCATAATGATCCCCTTTATCTTCTGCAAAAGTTGTCAACGAACCAGCATCAGATCCCGCATCAGGCTCACTGAGGCAAAAACAACCAAGCATTTCGCCAGAGGACATCTTTGGTAAATATTTTTTCTTCTGCTCTTCTGTTCCAAACGCCAAAATAGGCCAAACGGCAAGAGAGGTATGAGCAGAAACCAGCACTCCGGTTGAAGCGCAGCCACGAGATAATTCTTCAATTAGAATTGCATAGGACATATAATCCATACCGGCGCCACCGTATTCTTCCGGCACATAAGATCCTAGAAAACCATTTTCTGCGACCATTTGGATCACTTCAGCGGGAATTTGCTCATTTTTATCGATACTTGCCGCGCGCGGGGCCAATTCTTGATCGGAAAAGCGTGCGATCATCTCTCTTAATTCTTTATACTCATTTTCAACCAACATATATCTCCCCTTGGATTACCGGCCTTGAAACTCCGGTGCTCTTTTTTCTAGGAAAGCTTGAGTCCCTTCACGCATATCCTCACTACCAAAAATAGCTGCAAATTGCTTTAGCTCACTATTTAGTCCATTTTCAATTGTTAAATCATTGCCTTCATTCATCACCAATTTCGATTTGCTAATGGCCAGGGGCGACTGCCCCTTAATGATGGTAAGAGTTTTGAGGGCATGGGCCATCATCGTCTCTTGATCATCAAATAAAGCATTCACAAGTCCCCAATCATAGGCCTTTTCTGCTTTTAAATTTTTTCCGGTATAAATCAACTCTTTGGCACGATTGCGACCGATTAATTTGGCCAAACGCTGAGTCCCACCAAAGCCAGGAATAAGGCCCAACTTAACTTCCGGCTGGCCAAAAATCGCCTGTTTAGTGGCATAAATAAAATCACAACTCATGGCCATTTCGCAGCCACCACCAAGGGCATAGCCTTGAACACAAGCGATAACAGGAATGGATAAGGCTTCAAATAAAAGAGTGACATCTTGCCCGAGTTTACCAAAGGCCTGGGCCTGCTCCGGTGTCATTTCTCTCATTTGTGCTATATCCGCACCAGCAATAAATGCTTTCTCGCCAGCCCCCGTGACAATCATGCCACTAAAGGGAAGATCATGCAGAGGAAATGCATTAATCTCCGTTAAGAGATCTTTTAACTCTGACAAAACTTGCTCGTTAAGAGCATTGAGCTTCTTTTCGCGGTTAATTGTGACAATTAAAAAACTGCCCTCTTGTTCCGCCTTAATGGTTTCATAATCTGTTTTAATACTCATGAAAACCTCTTCCGACCTTACGGCCTAAACGACCAGCGAGAACATATTTCTTTAAAAGAGGGCAAGCGCGGTATTTCGAATCGCCTAACCCCTCATGCAAAACGTTCATAATGGCCAAACAAGTATCAAGACCAATAAAATCCGCTAACTCCAAAGGACCCATTGGCTGGTTGGTTCCAAGCTTCATTCCCGTGTCAATATCTTCTGCCGAAGCGACACCCTCATAAAGAGCAAAAACGGCCTCGTTAATCATCGGCATAAGGATGCGGTTAATGGCAAAGCCGGCGACATCGTTCACTTTAATAAAAGTTTTCCCCATCTTAATGGCGCAATCTTCCACTGTTTTAAAAACAGCTTCATCAGTTTCTAAACCCTTAATCCCCTCCACCAATTTCATCACCGGTACAGGGTTCATAAAATGCATTCCCACCACTTGCTTAGGGCGATTGGTCTGTGCCGCAATTTCTGTGATGGAGATGGAAGAGGTATTCGTGGCCAAAATGGCCGTGGGTTTCGCCACTTGATCAAGGTCCTTAAATATTTTAAATTTAATATTTTTATTTTCTGTAGCAGCTTCGATTAAAAGGTCACAATCGCCCAACTCTTTCATATCGAGAACACCGGCAAGGCGAGCAAAGGACTCATTGGCAAATGATTCTTCCCACTTTCCTTTTTGGACACCCTTAGCAAGTTGCTTTTTAATAAAATCAAGGCCAAAACTTAAGGCCTCTTCGTTCACGTCGAATACTTTTACTTGAAATCCTGACATTCCAGCGACTTGGGCAATCCCTCTTCCCATTTGCCCGGATCCAATTACTCCAATGGTCCTAATATCAATCATTTGGCACTCCCGATTCTCGCGATAGCTTTCTATTAATAGACTAGGTCTAGGATTCTAAACCATGAAAAATTTGAACGATCATACAGTTGAGGTGGTCCTTTATCAAATAAAACCTTGCCAAGAGCGAGGAATTAGAATAAAAACTTAGCCTGTAGTTTTACTATTACATTATGCACAATTTGAATAGAGTGAGGAGTTCTCGTGGCGAACCATAAATCTGCAAAAAAAAGAACAAGACAAGCTATTGTACGCACAGCAAGCAATAGAACAAAAACATCTAAAACTCGTAACATTACCAAGAAGCTAAGAGATGCAATCTCGGCCAATGACAAAGAGACTGCAACTAGTCTTTTAAAGACGGCCCAAGGTCTTCTTAGTAAATTGGCGAAAACTGGTGTTATTAAGAAAAATAACGCTAGCAGAAAGACTTCACGTCTTGCTGCTCAAATCGCCAAACTTTAAGAAGTTTAACGAATCTTTTATGGGCACTGTATCGCAAGATATGGTGCTTTCTTATGCCTGGGTTTGATAATAAGAGCGCAGGATGTTCAATTTTAATGTCACTGATTTTCTTTTGGCCTGAATTTCCCATTCACCGAGTTGCCTAAGAATATTTCTTAAAGAAGTCTCATTCCAATTTTTCTTAGCGTGAATGATTTCTTGATCATAACCAGACAACCTCGCCTTGCCCTCGCCGTAATGATCATCAGCAATCTTCAAGAAATGCCCTTGCAGAAACGATAATAACGAGCGGTATTCTTCAAAAGGTAATTCTGCTTCAATCAATTTTTCTAAAAATTGTGACCATTTCCCACTCGCCAATATTTTGGCCATTTCAAAGGGATCAACATTCTGGGCACCGATAAGATCTTTGACTTCATTTAATTTAAGCCCCTTATCACTTTGGTGCAAACTAATCGTTTTAAGAGCATGAACATACTCACCCACTTCGGCCTGTAAATTATCGAGCAAATAATGGCGAATTTGCGGCGCTAATTGCACTCCAAAAATGTTGGACAAAAATTGAAATAATTTTTCATTTTCCCAAAATTTAGGAGCTTCAATACTAATAATTGGCCATTCTTTTTTAAGGCCTTTCATCTTTTTAAAGCTGGCATTTTCTTGGTGATAAATCAATAACATGGATTTCTCCAAATCTACCGCCTTCTCTTTAACCCAGTCCCAGACTTCTCCCTTAATTGACTCCGCCCCTAAGACCAGATAAGCGCGATCAAGATCAAAAAAATCCATGGTGAGAAGTTTTTCTTCGATCCAAGGAATGGTCATTTCTGTTCCATGAATGACTTCAATATTGCGCTGAGAAAGGGCCTGCTTTTTAATTAAAGTCAGGAAGATCTTTTCGATATAGGGATCAAAAAAAGAAAAGGCAATAACCCCCTTGGAGAAATCCCAAGAACCCTTTTTAAATTGAGTCATAAAATCCCAGGGCCTAAATTTTTGATTAGAAGACATTGAGCACCGTTTCTTTAAAATCTTTGGCGGTAGAGATGGCAATACTTTGCAAGCTCTCCTCAAAATTTCCCGCGGATTGAGTCATATTAGCAAGGCCTGGAGAATTGACAGTCGCAGTCTCTTTTAAGTGGCGAGTATAGGAACCATTCACCGGAATATGGGAATGGAGAACGACTCGCGGATGCCGCGGCAATATTTTTTCTAATAAGGCCTTATTGCCTGATTGAAAGAGGGCCATCTCTTTGTCTTGAGGATCTTTGATAATATAGAGGTCAAGAAAGACCTGATAATTGATCACTTGAGGGACATAAAAATGTCGACGGTTGCCAATAGATGTATCGAAAGTACCTTCGGTGTAAATATAGCTTCCATTTTGAAAGACGGCATTACGCTTTTTACGAGAAGAGATAATCCCAACGACAATGGCATCAGTTTTCACATTTTCGCCACTTTTAACTTTTAGATCTGGGTAGTTGGAAAAAATACGATAGAACTCTCGAGTCAAATGCAAGGACGCCCGACTCACTGAAGAATCATTAATAAACATGGGAAATGACAAGCTTTTAATCCCATAGGCGCGCAGCGGGTTTCCCTCACTTTCGATATGGTAACCAGCGCACGACGTCAAAAACAGACTCAGAATAATCATTCGTAATATCTTCATAGCTTGACTATATCTTAAACCCTCTGAGAAGGTAAAGATTAAGGGGCCGTGGTGACAAAAAAGAAGACTAAATTAAATACTTTATCAAACCTTTTAAAATCTCAAGGATTTATTGCACCGGCCGGTGGCGATGGCAAAATTTACACCTCGCCCAAGAAACAGTTTGATACCTTTGATTTCCTCGAACTTGTCCAGCAATGGCCACAAATAATTGGCCCGACGATGGCCAAGCACACCCTTCCACTCAAGAATACTTTTCAAACTCTTACAATTTTAACTGACCACCCTACTTTTTCTCAGGCCCTCAGTTTTATGGAAGAAGAGATTAAAAAGAAAATTATCGCCATTCACCCAGGACTGCAGGGTCAAATAAAGCGCATTAAATTTCAATTTAATCCTTCTTTTTTTCGCCAAAAAATGGAGCTACAAAAAAAGATTGTGAAAAGACCCGGGCCGCAAAAAACAGATACACCAAAGTTACACCCTTATTCTCCGGAATACCGTCAATTAAAAAAAGAGGCCGAAAACCTCTTCGCCCATATTGATGATTTAGAATTAAAAGAACAATTCATTTCCATCTATATGCAAAAGGCGAATCGTTAGATGCCAGCTCTAACTTTTAATCTCAAAAAATCCATTGTCGAATTATTGCTCCAACAAGTGCAAAAAGAACTTCAGGCGCTCGAAGCTGCCGCAAAAACATCACATCAAAATGCTGTTAATGAAGAGATGAAACCAGATGGCAAATACGATACGCGAAAAATAGAGGCGAGTTATCTCGCGAGTGCCCAAGCGCAAAGAGTGACACAACTGCAAAATGATTGCCGTGCTTTAGACCAATTGGCCCAACATTTAACGGAACGTCCCCTTACTCTCATTGCCATCGGTGCGCTCTTTGAATGCACTGAAAATAATAAGGTCACTTATTTTTTTATGGCCCCCGCGGCCGGTGGCCAAAAATTGACCATTGATAATAAGGAAATCTCTATCATTACCCCAAACTCCCCCCTTGGTAGTGAGTTCATGCAATTAGAGCAAGATGAAATGGCGGAACTTGAAACTCCAAGCGGTGTACGTGAATATCTTGTCGGCCGCATCCTCTAAACTTTGGAGGGAGAGAGGTAAATTATTTATGGAAGTTTCAACACCATTTATATGGACCAGTTGTTAAATCAAAACATGGCGACTTAAATGATAAGTCGCCACTCGAACTTCAACTCAATTAATTTGCCATTCTATAAACCGAGAAATCAGCTACGCCAGTAGGACCCCAGCCTGGCTCTTTAGGAAACTTAAGGATACGCATATGTTGCCATGGGATTCCTTTGAGACTATTCCAAGAGCTCGGAAACATCGTTTTTGGATAGGGGTCCGTTGGCCAACTCTGAGGATTTATGGCGTAAAGAGAAACGGCACCACTATAGTCACCAACATAAGCACCATACTTTTGTAAGGCCTTAGCAATAATACGCTCATAGGAAGTCATATTAAACTTACTCAAGTCTAAGTTGGGATCAAGTTGTAAATGGGCCCCCTCAGGGATCGCTCCAGGTGTCGTGACCCATCCATCACTGGCCGTCGCAGGAGGAACAAACCCACCAGCGGCAGCTATCGGTAACGCCATAAAGAGAGCATGGTCAATACGGCCTTGCTTAAACTCTTCTGGCCAAATGATTCCTGCCATTGCGGCAAACCCTGATGCCTTAGCACCCGAGCCAGTTGGAAATATACCATTACTATTTAAGGCAATACGGTTCCCCCAAGAGGTGCTCCAAGAGCCATCTGAGTTTTTCTTCGCTTGCCAAAAATCATACTCATAACCTGTTGAGATATCCATAATCACCATATGCCCATCCCTCTGCGGATCTGGCTTAGCATTACTAGGGATAGGAACATTGACCATCGCTTGAAATCCGTACTTAGTATTGGAACCAGTAATTTTGACATCATAGCGAGGTGTTTTTGCATCCGCAACATACACAGGAACTGACCATGTACGCATATTTAATATTGGATCATAAGT
>JBFGZE010000041.1:0-26671 GCA_041586955.1 Bacteriovoracaceae bacterium | reverse complement strand
GGATAAATCGAGCGACCAGTCCATCCATTGATAACCAAAATGGGTATTCACCCCAAAACCAGAAAAAGTATCTTCACTGGAGGCAAGTGCCTTGACCTGCCCGCGAGTGATGCCGAATCCACCTTTAAGGAATAGCCGATTTTGATTGGCCAAGGAAATGGGAGTATAAAGAAAGGCGATTAAAAGGAGAGTAAGGTTAAAATTCTGCATAGAAAACCAGTCCTCCCTTTTTATGATTATTTTCTGTTTCTCGGTAATGAGGGTAAACTCGCACTTTTCCCTCAAAAAACTTGAAGAGGGTCCAAGGGTTAATGGTATGGCCAATTATTTTTCCCAAAGCATTGCCAGTATTGATTAGGTAGAGACTAAGGGTTTCGAGACCGACTCCAAGTATGGACCCAAGAATAGGGGTTTGGTAAAGATCTTGAATACTGGCAGGTTCAGTATAAATTTCAACAGTGAACTCAAAAAGTGTACTGGAGATAAAGCTCATTGCCAGAGAATTGATGCGGCCATAGCCATTGGCGCGGTAAAAGAGAAATAATTGACTGCCTGAAAGCGGGTGAACCAACCAATTCCAGAAAGGCTCATCACGGTCGAAAACTAAGTGACCGAAATTTTTGCGGTAATTGGTGAATGATCCTTGATCACGAAAAACTTTTGGTTGACTTAACGGATAACCCACCCATGAAGCCGCATAAACATAACCAACAAGTTTCGCCGATTCAGTGAATGTATGGTCGCGATCAAAGTAGCCAAAATGGTATTTAGGAGTGCGTTTATGAGTAGCTTTTTGCTTTTGTAATTGTAGATATTTTTGCTTATTGAGATTGTCATTATTCTGCGCTTGCATTGGCAGCGCAGAAAGAATAAAAAATATTATAATAAAAAATTGTCTCATGTTTAATTTATATAAAATATGGTAGATCTATATCTATCAAAGCTTAGGCCATTAAGCATTAAAAATACAAGGTTAACTGATGTTAGAAACAATTAAAAATGAATTTTGCGAGCATGTGAAGGCCCTACAGGACGAAATTACGAAGGAACTTTTTGCGTGTGACGCAGAGCTTAGTCTTGAAGAGGATATTTGGAAGCGGCAGGATTTTGTTGGTAGAGCTGGAGGTGGTGGTATTACGCGTGCTTTTACCGGCGATATTATTGAAAATGCTGGTGTTAATACCTCTCTTGTTCATGGCAAGATCAGTCCAGGTTTTTCAGAGCGGAGTGGCAGCACTGATGGAACAATGTGGGCAAGCGGTATTTCCTTGATCATCCATCCTCGGAACCCGCGAGTTCCGACTGTTCACGCTAATTTCCGCATGATCCAGGCCGGTGATAAATTTTGGTTTGGAGGTGGCGCGGACCTCACTCCCTTTTACCCTCACGAGGAAGATTTCCATTATTTCCATCAAGTGTGGAAAGATGCTTTAACTCCCTACGGCCATTATGATGAGTGGAAGAAAAAATGTGATGAGTATTTTGTGAATGCTCACCGCGACGGGGAAATGCGTGGTATTGGCGGTTTCTTTTATGACCATTTTAATACTGGAGATACCAGAGCAGACGCCGAAATGATTAAGGATTTTTCCCAGGCCTTTATACCGTCCTACTTTCCCATTGTGGAAAAGAGAAAGAATGAGGCCTATGATACTGATGATGAAGACTTCCAACTTCACCGGCGTGGACGTTACGTGGAATTTAACCTTTTACATGATCGCGGAACTATGTTTGGGCTTAAAAGTAATGGGCGCACTGACTCGATTCTTATTTCTCTTCCGGGCCGTTGTCGTTTTAGTTATAAATATGCACCGAAGGCAGGAAGTCCACATGAGAAAATGATGGAGTACTATAGACCCTTTAATTGGTAAGTAAAAGTGGAGCACTAGAAGCTTCTCGAGCTACATTTCGAATTTTTCGTTGTTAAAGGTACCGGTCGCATCACAAAACATCTGTCTGCAATGTCCCTTTACGTCTTGAATGACAATGGCCTGACCTTGAGGTTTTACTTTAAGTACACAGGTGCTGCCATCAGCAAAAACTTCAGAGTATTCCAAATGACGCCGTTTATGCACCATTTCGCCTTCAAAACTACAATTGGCGTATGCTCCTGAAGCAATATGTATTTTCACTTTAGCACTGTCTCTATCTTGGGTCTGGATTCTAAGTGAGCTGACACGCACACTCTCACCATCATCTTCTGCTTCGAGTCCTTGCTGAAAAGAGGTTGTTTCAAAATGACCATTATACCAATCAAGAGGTTGCGCCAAAAGGCCGCTATCGGTGATAACAATCAGAGACAAGAGGAGAAAGATCTTTTTCATTAATTAATTACCCTTTGCTTTTGGTAGTTTAAAATTCTTTTGTGACCATTTCATTTTTAAGAGGGAAAGATTATGAGCACTAAAGTTGGTGTATGCCGATACATCGTTTTCCTCACTCGTTTCTCATTGATAATAACACGGTGCACCTAAACAAGAGAGAGTCTTGTAAAAAAGAAGGCCCTGTTAAGGGTCTGGCAACCTGTTGAAAATAAGCATATTTCTACCTGAAAAGCGGCCATATAGCATTTTTTACGTACCGCGCAACCCTAAGCTTGATGCGCGGGGCGTTAGTGAGTTATGACCCTTTACGACCATACGCATTTAAGAATTTGAGAGATCGAAAAAGTGCTTCTAGGTTCGTAAACGATAAATTCCCATTAGGAGGAGATAATGTTTCGTTTTATTCTATTATTTTTGACCCTTTGTGTTCAAAATACTATTTATGCTAAAGATTTGAGCTTCACGCTTAAAGAGCGGAGTGAATTGCAAGTTGGTACAATTTATTATGTTCAAAGCAACCGCCTTCTCATTCGCTCGTCCGATGTTGCTAATGATGAAACAAAGCTTGCCCGTCTAAGCAGAAACGATCAAGTTCGCGTGATAGATGCCTCTGAAAACTTCAACGATGATTATGTTCAAGTTGAATTGGTGAAAACTGCCGCTCCTGTTCCTGCAAGTCCTACCTATTTTTTAAGTTATAAATATTTGGGAAAAAATAGATACACCCTTAAAAACATTGATACCAAATATTTTATGATTCAAAATATTGCCTCCGAAACACTTCGTCTTTATGAGAAGAAATGTGATGATGGCCGTTGCCAACATAAAATGGTTTTGGAAGCAGATATGGCAGCCGGTGAGGATGATGATGGTGTTCGAACTTTACTCGGTAGCTACCGTTTAACTTATAAGAAGAAATTTTATGAAGATCGTCATGGTAGTTACCCCGCTTGGTATAAGCCTGGTTACCCTGAATTGCCTAAACCTAGTAAAGGTGCCGTCAGTTGGACGAGGAAAAAGTATATGCCCAAAGTTAATGGGAAGGCCCAGGGCAATATGCGTGGTGCTTTCGGATGGTATGCCTTATTTATTGGCCCAAATCATGACGGCCAATGGACTCATGGGACAATTGGCTGGGGTGAAAATAAAGATGAATTTATTCAAAAGACAAAAAAATTGGCCGCCAATTTTTTTACTGACCCCCGTTCGCATGGTTGCTCACGGACAGATAATGAGACAATTGCTTATTTAAATCATTTATTAGACGTTGGAACTCCCGTCGTTAAAATTTATGCCAAAGAAGCTCTCAAAGATCCGTTTTTAACACAATATCAAGATAACACGATGTTGACTTGGGATTACACTTTAACAACTCGTGGCCCTCAAACAGTCAATGGGCAAACGGCAGACCGAGAAACAGTTTACCAATCTGGTATTCAGTTTGATGAGATTCTCGATGAAGGGACTTATATTATAGATAATAAGCCAGACGTTAGAGAGTTTAAAAGGTCGGGGTATTTCCGTCGTAAGCGTGGGAAAGGCGCTAATATCTATGGAATTAAACCAGAGCAAATGCAGGGTGTATTCTATATCGACACCGGTATTTTAGATGGGTACGCACATCCAGTTGATAAAAAAATTAATGCTGGGGGCTACAAAGACGAATTGGCACCTGCCTTTATGATTCGTCAATATACCCATTAAAAATAAGAAATGTGGGAGAAGAGGGGAATCCCTTTTCTCCTTTCTTTGAGAGTGAAGAGTAAGCGGGGTAAAAAAGGTACAGGACCTTTGAGTGGTGAAAATATGATGAAAAAATACTGGATTGTTCTTATTATTGGGCTTATTAGTAGTGTGGAAGCTGGCCCTTATTGGAAAAAACTTCTTAAAGATTATAAATTAAATTATAAAGATAGTGCCTTTTGCTATACCAACTCTAAAGGACAGTTAGAGGGCGATAATATTCATATGAAAGTGCGTTTGGCGAGTGTTTCAAAGTTAATGACGACACTTTGGGCCGTCGAGCGTCTTAAGCCTTCTTTTCAATACGAAACAAAGTTTTATTTTCATGATAAGAAACTTCATATTGAGGGAGCAAAGGATCCAGTCTTTTCAAAGCGGAAATTATTTTTCATTTTATCTCAATTGAATAATTTAGGGATTACTAAGATTGATCGTTTGACCTTTGATAAAAATATGATGGCCTTTGCCTATGCTGAAAGGGGTGCGGGGACAGTTTTTAGGGTCTCCACGGATAAAACGAAAAAAACACTAAAAGATTATTTTCATACACCGGACTGGGAAAAATTAAAAAAATCTTATAGGATCTTTATCGCCAATACGCCGGAAAATGTTCTTGAAGAGTTACAAATTAAACGCTCTTTGGATGATATTAAATTAGAGGTGAAAGACGTTAAGTTTGTCGACAAAAATCCTCTCGCTGATACAGATGGTGCAGAGAAAGTTTATCAGCACCTTTCTCCTCAAATTGCTAAATACTTAAAGGTGATGAATATAAAGTCAAATAACTTTATAGCGGATCAAGTTTTCTTTCAATTGGGAGGCGTAAAAGCTTTTAGAAAGTATATGAATAAAAAGGTCAAAGATAATTACGGTGAGTTAATAGCCAAAAAAGTTGGATTTAACAAAGATGAAGATCTTATTCGAATGTATACTGGCTCAGGACTCCCGGTTGAAACTGAAAAATATCGCTATGATAATTACGCTACATGCGCTCTCGTGATTAAGTTAATTGAAGAGCTTGATGTTAAGCTTGGCGACTTGCAATCTAAAATTCAAAAATTAGTTGCGGTACCTGCTGTTGATAGAGGCACTTTTAGTAGTCGCTTAAAATCGAGACGTATAATGAATGCCATGGTGGCCAAAACGGGGAGCTTAAAACATACTTCGGCCTTGGCCGGTATGCTGGCCACTCAAATGGGACGCAATTATTTTGGTATATTTAATCACGTTCGAGGTTCGAAAGGGAATGCTCGTATCATTCAAGATAAGATTGTGCTAAAACTAATGGAGGATTTAGGAGGTAAAATGGCCTTCTCTTATACTCCAGAATTTTTCTTCCCAGCGGTGGAGCCAATGCGATGAAAAAGGTACTATTAAGTACACTTATTCTAATACCCATTCTCTTTCTCTATCGTCAATCTGTATCACTCTCTAGCCCTGAAAAGGATTTGGATCGTTCTCCAGTGTTGATTACTGATTCTGTAAAAGAGAATGAAGTCAAAGTTTCTGCTCCTGCTCCTGATCCTGCTCTACGGGATAACCCAGTTCAGGAAGAAGTCATAATTGAAGATCATGTGACAAAGGCCCAATCTCAAATTGAAACATCTCAGTTGGTAGAAGAGGGGCGGCCTTTAAAAATTAATAATCAAAACTATGGAGATCTTGCCTATAGCGGTAAGTTTGAAGAATTACACAAGGCCTTAGAGACTGGTCTCGATATCAATTGGAAAGATGAAGAGGGCTATTCTCTTTTGATGGAGTCAATCAATGGCAATTGCATGGATTGTTTTTTCGAGTTGATGGCCCGTGGAGCGGATGTCAATCATCAAAATAAACAAGGGATCACTCCTCTGGGCCTGGCGGTCGGTGGAGGGCATGGCGATATGGTAAAAATGCTCCTCGATAAAGGTGCAGATGCGAATCTTCTTACAAATAGTGGTGGTTTTACTCATCTGATGGATGCCGCCATGGAGGGGAATATTAATATTGCTCGTAGTCTTATAGAATCTGGGGCGCTTATAAATGCGAAAGATGATGAGGGAATGACGGCGTTACTCTACGCTACTCGGGAGGGATTTACGGAAATTGTTATTTACCTCATTGATCAGGGAGCAAACCCCTATATAAAGAATAACAAAGGGCGTAACGCTCGGAGCTTCGCCAAGTCTTATAATTATCCTGAAATGTTGGAATATCTTCCGGCCGATGAGTAATCAATTTCTGAAATAATATTGAGAGGCCAAAGGTAGGCCGTTCTATTCTCACTGCTGGGTCACCTCATCATCATTATTATATTAATAGCGATCAATGGACTTGTGTCACCGGTACGTGGCATCTCGACTATTCAACAGTTAATATTTTATTACTCTCATAATATTGGGGACAAAATGTAATAGATTTGTTTTTTATGGGGTCAATAAAAAATATCGTGACACGAATCGCAGTTTTAGGGTAAAACAATCTAAATTCATCTAGGAGGCGTTCCATGAATCCTGAATCCGCTTTTTCTTTTGGAAATACAATTTTACAAGCCATCTTACTGTATGCACCGCGCGCGATCCTTGGCCTAGTCACCCTCTTTGTCGGGTGGAAGGCAATTAATTGGATGTGCCTTCTCTTTGATCGACAAATGACCAAACGTGAAATGGATCCTTCGTTGAGGCCATTTCTCGTGTCTATGGCCAAAAACTTAATACGAATAGCGTTATTAATCTCTATTGCTTCAATGTTGGGAATAGCCACGACATCCTTTGTCGCCATATTTGCTGCTTTGGGTTTAGCGATAGGTTTTGCTTTGCAGGGGAGTCTTGGTAATTTTGCTGGAGGAGTACTCATCCTAGTATTTAGGCCCTTTAAAGTTGGCGATATGATTAATGTGATGGGGGAAAGTGGGGTTGTTAAAAGAATTGAAATGTTTTGTACCATTTTAACTACGGCCGATAATAGAACCGTTATTTTGCCAAACGGCCCACTTTCCAATGGAGTCATGGTCAATTTTTCTACCGAGGATAATAGGCGCGTGGATATGTCCTTTGGGATTGGACATAGTGATGACTTTAAAAGGGCAAAGGCCTTAATTCAGGACATTTTAATCACAGATAATCGCATTCTTAAAGATCCTCCTCCCTTTGTGGCAATAGGGGAATTGACCCCAAGTTCAGTTAAATTTACAGTTCAGGCCTGGGTTAAGAATAAAGATTATTCGGCGGTCTATTTTGATACCCATGAAAAAGTAAAAATGACTTTTGCTGATAAAGGGGTTTCGATTCCTTTTCCTCCACAGCAAGATATTGACGCTCATCAAATTCAACAATAACAAGAGGTAGTGTTGTGAAGAATTGGATTGTCGCCCTATTGCTATTGAGTGCTATAACTTCTTCATACGGTGAGTTTTATAATGACTCTGAAGTTTCTGTACTGGTGACTGGTGGTAACTCGCTTGTTGAAGTTTATAATGCGAAGACTAAAAATGTTTATAAGGCCAATTCTCAGCTTTATAAATTTGGTGGACATTATACCCTGGGTTCTAGTGATAATGAGATTAGCACGCGCAATTGGGATTTGAATGTGCGCTTTGAAAAGATTTTGAATGAGCGCTATTCTATTTTTATTGGTGAAATTCTTGAAGGCGATAAGTTTACAGGAATTTATACTCGTTATAATACTGACCTTGGGATGATTTATCATATTATTAAAAAAAAGAATATTATTTGGTTTCTTGAGGCCGGTTATCGTTTTACGCGAGAGAAGGTTATCAGCACTAAAACGAGAAGTGAAAGTAAGGCCCGACTTTACTCTGAAGTGAGTAAAAGGTTTAAACCTGGTCTATGGGGTAAGTTTTGGCTTGAATATATTCCCAATTTAACAGATTCTGATGATTGGTTATTAAACTTTGAAGGCTCGTTAAGCGTGGCCATGTCGACCAATTTCGCCCTGAAATTGGCCTATGTTGGTAATTATGACGATAGGCCGGCGGTCACAGGCGATAAAAAGTTTGATTATCTGTATACCTTCGGCTTATTGGCCAAGTTTTAATGAATGGAGAGGGGAGCGTCTCTTTTATTGAAGAGAGGGCCCCTTATTGACGATATGCTGAAGCTTTTCAATTTCCGAGTTTTTGCGGAAAAGCTCATTCGTCATGCGATTATTAATTTGTTTATATTGGCGGCCATAGGATCGGCTATCATCTAACTCTTCAGACATTTCTTGAATCTGCTTTTCGCGATCTGCTAATTTACTTTTAAGGTGTTGAATCTCCTGATCCATTTGAATGACGGCCATATGACTGGTATCTACTGACTGGGATAGTTCTTCTGTTTCCCTTGTGAGAGAGTTAATTTGCGAACGTTCCCATTTCAGAGCATGGTCCATACTTTTTTGTAGCCGAGAGTATTGCTCACATTGCTTATGGAGGGCCTCAATCTCATTATTGAGAAAACTACGCTCAGCATTTGAACTTTCTAAAACGATATTTCTTTTCTCTAATTCTTGAATGGTTTCTGTCAACTTTTTGGACTGCTGGCCGAGAGTGAGACGCTCAGTAAAATTCCTTTCCTCTATATGGCGCATCTCCTGACCTAGGCGGCTGAGTTGGGCCTTGAGGTGGTCAATCATTTGATGGGCCTTGTCGATCTCATTTTGCTTGGAATCAAATAAAAGGTGAAAAACTTCTGGATGAGGCCCTTCTAGATAAGCCTTTTTGGCCAGGCCATTGGCCTGAAGAAACTCTTCCAGTGTTTGATAGGTATCGTACATCCTTGCATCCTCCGTTTAACTATAATTATAACGGAGTTTGAAAGGGAGACCAACTAGTATTCTGGGGCGATATAAACTTCAATATCTTCGCGGAATTGCTCTTTAAGAATACCGCGAATGGCCTCAAGGGTACCAGTCGTTGAGCTGGGGCATGTGCCGCAAGCACCTTGGTAACGGACCAAGAGAATATTAT
The DNA here is from genome assembly GCA_041586955.1 of Bacteriovoracaceae bacterium. Lineage (GTDB taxonomy): Bacteria > Bdellovibrionota > Bacteriovoracia > Bacteriovoracales > Bacteriovoracaceae > JBFGZE01. The sequence continues at coordinate 17,656 of JBFGZE010000041.1, read as the reverse complement.
CCTCAATACTGACGGTTTGAATATCTCCTCCATCTCCTTGAAGGCCTGGGCGAATTGTTTTATCGAGAATGGCCTCAATCGTTTCTAATTCGGGTGGTAAATTACGTCTACGCTCTGCTTCGGGATCGGGGTCAAAGTAATCGGGATTATGATCCTCAAAACCATCTTTAATCATTTCACTCGCGGCGAGTTCTATATTTTCCCAATCTTCATAGGTGAATTTGGTGATGGTGATGACATTATCAAAAAAATGCACCTGGTCAACACCACGGACGCTAAATAAATTAAGAGCTAATTTATTATCCCCACAATCTAGAGGCGTACGATAGGTTGAATTTCCCTCTTTTTTTACCTGGCCGCTCAGAATAAACTTGAGGGCGTTAGGGTTGGGGGTTGGTTGAATGGTAATGGCCACGTCTGACATATGAATATCCTTCTCCCTATAGGAGTTCTAAAGATTTATGAAGTGCCACCAAAAATTTTTCCACGTCACTTTCATCATTATAAATGGCAAAAGAGGCGCGGCAGGTGGCGGGGATGCCGTAAAAGTCCATCAAAGGGGCGGTACAATGATGGCCTGTACGAATGGCGACTCCCTGTTGATCTAATAAAGTCCCCACATCATGTGGGTGAGCGCCATCAATAAAAAATGAGATGACACAAGCACGTTTTTCCGGATTACCGATTAAACGTAGTTTTTTAATTTGGCGGAGTTCTGCGAGGGCCATATTGGTCAAATTGTTTTCAATTCGAGCAATTTCTTCAAAACCAATATTTTGAATAAACTCGATCGCCGACTTTAGACATATGGCCCCAGAGATATGAGGGGTTCCCGCTTCAAATTTTTCGGGTAAATCATTAAAGGTCGTTTTTTCAAAACTAACGGTTTTAATCATGGCACCACCTCCTTGGTAGGGAGGCATTTTATCGAGAAGTTCCTCTTTCCCATAGAGAATACCAATTCCTGTTGGCCCGTACATTTTATGACCGGAAAAGCAGAAAAAATCGACGTTGAGATCTTGGACATCAATAGGTGTATGAGCTATGGATTGAGCGGCGTCAATCAAAGTTAAAGCGCCGTGGGATTTGGCGGCGGCAATCATTTTCTTAATAGGGTTAACCGTGCCCAAAGAATTTGAGACATGAGTGACGGCCATCATCTTGGTTTTAGGGCCAAGTAATTGAAGGAAGGCCTCTTGATCAATATCGCCATTTTGAGTGATAGGAATTTCAATCAATTTGGCACCGCTCCTTTCTAGAATCAATTGCCAAGGAACAATATTGGAATGATGCTCCATACGACTGACAAGAATTTCATCACCTGGCGATAAAAACTTCCCTGAGGTCAAGGATTGCGCCACTAAATTGATCGACTCCGTCGTGCCTTTGGTGAAAATAATTTCTTTCTCAGATGATGCGTTAATAAATTCTTTAACAAGGGTGCGGGTTGCTTCGTATTGGGCGGTGGCCTCTGTGGAGAGGGTATGCACTCCACGGTGAACATTGGCGGTCATTTTTGAATAATGATGTGTAATTTGGTCAATGACCACCTGGGGCTTGAGAGTTGTCGCCGCATTATCTAAGTAGACAAGAGGGTTACCTTTTATCATCTGGTCTAAGCAGGGAAAGAGGGCGCGGTGAGGATTAATCATTGCTCACCTCAACTTCTTCAAAATGGCGCATGGCCCGCTTTTCAAATTCATCAAAAATGAGTTTGCCAATGGCATCACCGATGGCCTTACTTTTAAGGTATTCAATGGGTTCACGGGCAAAGGCATGACAGATGATTTTCTGGGCGCGGTGGTAATCAATTCCCCGACTTTGCAGATAAAAGACTTCTTCTGGGGAAATTTGGCCGACGGTAGCGCCATGGGCGGCCTTAACATCATCGGCATAAACTTCAAGTTGAGGCCTAGAGTTAACATGGGCCTTTTTGGAGAGAAGGATATTTTTATTTAATTGAGTGGCATCAACTTCGATTGCCTCGCGATGAATAATCACTTTACCTGTAAAAATGCCGTGACCTTCGTCATCGACAATTCCTTTATAGAGTTGATTTGACGTGGTTTTTTCGACTAGGTGGTGGATTTGACCGTTATGATCACCATGCTCATTTTCTTTGAGACAATAAAGGCCATTGACGCGAGCGAAAGAGCCACTTTCTTGTAAATAAACATTAATATTTTGACGAGTTAATTTACCACCCAAAGTAAGGGCGAAATTATTTAATTGAGCATCTTTTTTTAAATAGGCCTTGCATGTGGCCAAAAGAAGAGAGTTCGGTGTTCCTAAATTGATGCGAATATGCTCAATATGGGCATTGTTTTCGAGTGTTAAGGTCGTAACGTTTTGCAAACATGACTTCTTAGGCATTAGAAACTCAAGAATTTGCGCTTCAGTATTGGGCCCAAATTGAAAATGAAGGCGTGTGATTTCCATTTGGGATGACGTTTCCGTCCCTAAATGAAAGATCATCAGAGGTTTTTCGAGCACCGTGCCTTTTGGTAACGTCAAACCGATTCCCTGTTTAAAAGCGGCCTGATTAAAAGCTTCCATTTCATCTTTAGAGTCTAGTTCAGAAAGAGAAAATGGCATGTCTCCGTCAACGGATTCATGAATCACCATTTTTTCAGGGAGAGTGGATTGGTTGCGGTCTAATTTGCCATTAATAATAAATAAGCGATGGGCATCAATATGAGGGAAAAGGGAGTCTGCTGTCGCGAGACTGCCATCCTGTTCATTAACATCTAATTGCTCAGGAAGGAAATCTTCAAGGGCAGTATATTTCCAATGCTCTTGTTTTTTATGAGGGAAGGGCAGATTTTTAAATAGATTTGCTCCCTGTTCACGCAGAGGGTTTCTATTATCAGGAATCATCTTTTCCCATTGAGGTTTCATTAATTCTCCAGTCATTGTCATTCGTCCTTTATTTCGAAATGAGCCAATCGTAGCCTTTTTCTTCTAGCTCCAAGGCCAATTCTTTTCCTCCGGATTTAATAATCTTTCCACCGTAGAGGACGTGGACGTAATCAGGTACAATATAATCTAAGAGGCGTTGGTAATGAGTCACAAGGATGGTGGCATTATAACGGGTCTTAAGGCCATTGACGCCTTTGGCGACAATTTTAAGGGCATCTATATCAAGGCCAGAGTCCGTTTCATCTAAAAGGCTAAGGCGTGGATTAAGGACTGCCATTTGTAAAATTTCATTTTTCTTTTTTTCACCACCTGAAAATCCAGTATTCACTGAACGATCTAAAAAGGCAGGATTCATTTCTAAAAGGTCCATTTTAGGTTTAAGAAAAGCTCTAAATTCCTCTTCGTCCATTTCGGCAACACCGTGGTGGCGGCAAATCTCATTAAAACTTTCTCGTAAAAATGTAATATTATTAACACCTGGAATTTCTACAGGGTATTGGAAGCCCAAGAAGATTCCCTCTTTAGCGCGTTCATGTGCTTCTAATTCCTGAAGGTCTGAATCTTTACCATTTATATTATAAGTGATTTTGCCCTGTGAAACTTCAAATGAAGGATGGCCCGCAATAACCTTTGAGAGAGTACTTTTTCCTGAGCCATTTGGGCCCATTATAGCATGAACTTCGCCTGCTTTTACTTCAAGGTTAATACCTTTGAGAATTTCATTATCGCCTACCTTCGCGTGTAGGTTTTCTATTTTGATCATAATAACACCTTTATCCAATACTATTTTCTAATTTCATTTCTAATAATTTAACGGCCTCAACTGAGAATTCTAATGGCAATTCTTTGAAGACATCTTGGCAAAATCCACTCACAATCATGGAAATACATTTCTCCATATCCATACCGCGGGACTGTAAATAAAAGAGCTGGTCCTCACTGATTTTTGTGGTGGACGCTTCATGCTCGACTGTGGCGGTATTATTTTTGACATCGATATAGGGAAAGGTATTGGCCGATGATTGGCGACCGACTAACATCGAGTCACATTGAGAATAATTACGAGCATTCGTTGCCCCTGGTCCTACTTTAACTAGGCCGCGGTAATTATTTTCAGATTGTTCAGCAGAGATACCCTTTGAAATAATCGTGCTTTTGGTATTTTTACCAATATGAACCATCTTCGTTCCAGTGTCTGCCTGCATTTTATTATTTGTTAAGGCCACAGAGTAAAAGGCCCCCTGAGAATTATCACCAATAAGGTTGCAGCTAGGATATTTCCAAGTAATGGCCGAGCCGGCTTCCACTTGGGTCCAGGAGATAAAACTATTTTTACCGAGACAGTTCCCACGCTTGGTCACAAAATTATAAATCCCACCTTTACCTTCTTTGTCTCCTGCATACCAGTTTTGGACGGTGGAGTAGCGAATGGTGGCATTATCGTGCGCCACTAATTCGACGATTGCAGCATGTAATTGGTTTTCATCGCGTTGAGGAGCGGTGCAACCCTCGAGGTAATTGACATAAGAGCCTTCGTCGGCGATGACAAGTGTGCGTTCAAATTGCCCTGTCTCTTTGGCGTTGATACGGAAATAAGTTGAGAGGTCGAGTGGGCAAGTAACGCCCTTTGGGATATACACAAAAGAGCCATCGGAAAAGACGGCGGCATTAAGGGCCGCATAAAAGTTATCTTTATAGGGGACAATCGTTCCGAGGTATTTTTTGACGAGTTCAGGATGCTCTTTAACTGCTTCACTAATGGAGCAGAAAATGACACCGACCTTTTCGAGGTCTTCCTTATAAGTTGTTCCGACAGATACCGAATCAAATACGGCATCAACCGCAACACCTGTAATTCTTTTTTGTTCACCTAAAGGAATTCCTAGTTTTTCAAACGTTGCCAATAACTCGGGATCAACTTCATCTAAGCTCGCTGGATTATCGGACTTACTCTTTGGCGCTGAATAATAATAGAGATCCTCAAAATCAATTTTTGGAATTTCCAGTTTGGCCCAAGTGGGAGGAGTAAGTGTCAGCCAATAGCGGTAGGCCTTAAGCCTATACTCCAACAACCATTTTGGTTCGTCTTTTTTGGCCGATATTAAATGAATGATTTCTTCATTGAGACCTTTTGGAAATTCTTCTGTCTCAATATCGGTATAAAAGCCGTATTTATATTCGCTATTGATGATATCATCGGTGCTCATGACTTTAATGTCCTTTCTTGCGTTAAAAGTAATTCTTTTAAGTTAATGTTTTTGAGAAATCCCTGAATCAATTCATCGAGATGAAAGAGGGGATCTTGTATTTGGCAATTTGTAAAATGGTCACAAACGCCTTTGGTATTATGGCAAATGGTCCAATCCTCTTTTTTACCTTCAATCATATGATGGAGGTCAAAATAAGAGACCTGATCAAGAGGTTTGGCCAAGATATAGCCTCCCTTGACACCTTGAGTGGAAACAACAATTTCATGGTGGTGGAGTATTTGTAGAACTTTAGCAGTGGGGTCAAAGGGGATATTAAAATATTGGCAGATCTCACGTGCTGAGGTCTTTTTTTCAGGGCCTAACGAGGCCATAAACTTGATGGCCATGAGTGCATATTCTGTTTTTTTACTAATTTTTAGCATAAGCGTTAAAAATCCTCCCAATCCTTGGTTAATGGATACATCAATATACGCCAAAAAGAAACCTATTTCGACTTAAAAAGAAGATAAAAATTGGCCCAACTAGGCGTATTTCTTTATCATGAAGAGATGACAATAAAGTTAATTGTTTTCCTTTCTGTGAGCTTAATTTGCCTGTTCAGTGAGTGGCGCTGGCCGCGCCGACATTATCGTTACCGGATGCGTCGATGGCCTGTGAATTGGGGAATGGTGGTTACGTCTCAAATCCCTCTCTTTGTTTTGGGAGGTCTTGGAGCACCGGCGATGGCCGAGTATTTTGCCATAAAAGGTATTGGCCTAGGTCATTACTTCAGTCTGAATCAAGAATTATGGTATCAACTATCTTGCTTGATTTTTTTGGATTTAATGATTTATTGGCAACATCGTTTGAGTCATTTAGTACCTCTCTTTTGGCGTTTTCATCGCATTCATCATGGAGATGGGCAATTGGACTCCTCCACGGCACTACGCTTTCACCCCATTGAAATTTATGCCTCCCTACTTTTTAAAGGAGCACTTATTGCAATATTTGGAATTCATCCAGGGGTTGTTTTAATTTTTGAAATGCTTCTGAGTGGCTCGGCGATTTTTAATCATGCCAATTGGAAATTGCCGGGGCGGCTTGATCATTATCTCCAAACCTTTTTAGTGACACCCGATATGCATAGGGTTCACCATTCACAAATTCGCCAAGAGCATGATCAAAATTTTGGATTTTGCCTATCATTTTGGGATCGCCTTTTTGGTTCTTGGGGACATTGGCAGGAAGATGAGCAGCGGCAAAAACCACTTGGCCTAAAAAATTTTGATACAGGAGGAGGACTCATCGAATTATTAATTTTACCTCTAAAAAAATTTTGGTCTTCTTCTCGTTTTTAAAAGTCTCTTCATTTTTCACATAAAAAGAACTCCGCCTACTTAGTAAAAATCTCTCTTCAATAAAAAACGTACCTTTGCTCTTCAGCTCTCATAAGTTTTTAAGTCCCTAATTGCAGGGCTCCACTGAACGCATACTTTCAGTATGGCCCACTCGCTGGTACGAATTCTAATTTTTTATTTTCTAAATTTTGTACTACCCATTCATTCAAAAATGATAACTCATTATATCTCTTCTAGAATAACTTTTTGCTTTCTCGCTATCAAAGAGTAAAAACATGGAACTACAATTAAAGTAAAGATAGTCGAAAGAAAAACACCACCAATAATGACAAGCGCCATTGGCTGCCTTGTTTCTGAGCCCGCTCCTAAGATAACAGCTGCCGGCAATGCAGAAGCTATAGTCGTAAACGTCGTCATAAGTATTGGCCTAAAACGGGTTTCACATGCCTTTAATATTGCATTTTTTGTTTCAAGGTTTTCTTTTCTCAGTTGATTTGAAAATTCTACGATAAGTATTGATGTTTTTTTCACGATTCCTATCGTCAACAGAATCCCAATCATTGAATAAATATTCAGAGTACTTCCTGAAAGCCATAATGCGATAAATGCGCCACATAACCCGAACGGAATTGCGAGAAACACTGTTACTGGATCTGAAAAGGAGTTAAACTGGCTAGCGAGTAGCATATAGGCCATTACTAAACCTAATAGCATTATCAATAGAATACCGAACATCGATTCGTCTAAATCTTTAGAGAACTTTATGGAGTACCCAGCTGGTAATATTTTCAAAGAAAGATCTTTTATAAATTTGATTGCCTTGCTTTGAGGAACATCTTTGGCCAAGTTTGCATCCACTCTTATTCCTCTCGCACGATTTTCACGGTAAATAGACAGAGGGCCAAAAGCATTTTCGATTTTAACAACATCTTTTAAACTGACAAATTCACCTCTATTATTCTGTAAGAGTAGGGATGAAATAGTTCTTTCACTTCGATCTTCTTCAGCAAGTTGGACGAAGACGTCATATCGTCTTCCGTTCTCCGTATATTTAACGGGACTCACGCCACCGACACCTGCATTAAGGGTCTCGGCAATTGTATTAATCTCGACACCTCTTTGCTGTGCCTTTAAGCGATTAGGAATGATGTGAACTTCGGGTAGCTGTCCGATATCATCTGAGCGGATTCCTACCATAAGCTTTGAGGCCTCCATTTCTTTTTGCAATTTGCTAAATAGGTCTTGCTGTATCGCAAGCTCTGGGCCGGTAACGGTAAATTCTATCGGGCTTCCTCTTCTTCCACCAATTGCAGATCCCATCCTATCTCTAATGATTATCTTTATCCCCTTGATACCCGATAGTTCCTTTCGTAGCTGGGAGGCAACTTCAAATTGTGATAAAGATCGTTTACTTTGATCTTTTAAGAGAATCACTCCAAAGCCTCTGTTTCCTGTCGTTGCTCCTCTTCCACCACCAACAGCAACGATAATTCTTTCAATATTTTTATTCTTCATCGCAATTGCTTCATATTCTTTTACTTTGGAGTCAGTATAATCCAAACTTTTTCCATCTGGGGCAATGAAAACTACAAACATAAAACTTCTGTCTGCTTCGGGGGCAAATTCTTTATCAATATAAAAAAATGATAGGAAAGAAACAATAACGAACCCTGCAGAAAACAAAAGCACTTTAACTCTATTAAGGAGAGAATATTCTAGGCACTTTAAATAAAGCTTTCTAGAAACGGCAACACCGTTATCAACCCACCGATGAATAAAAATGCCCCTTGACGTTATATTCAAAAACTGAGAGCACCGCATTGGCGCAAGGGTTAGCGCCTCTAGAGAAGATAAACTAACTGCGATACAAATCGTTAATGCAAATTCTTGAAAAAAACGTCCTTCAATTCCAGGCATTAAAGTAATAGGTGCAAAGATAGCAATTAATACTGCTGTCGTCGCTAGAACAGCAAAAGTAATTTCTTTACTTCCTTTAAATGCTGCCTGAACTTTATCATGACCTTCCTTTGCATAGCGAACGATATTTTCCAGCATCACAATTGCATCATCAACCACAATACCGATAGCAAGAGTCATCCCCAGAAGAGAAAATGTATTTAAGGTAAAACCGAATAAATACATAAAGGCGAATGTTCCAATTATGGCAGTCGGTATTGCCAACAAAATATTTACAGTCGCAGAAATTGAATTTAAAAATATCCAACAAACTAATGAAGTGAGCAGGGCCGAAATAATAAGATTTTGGATAAGCTCATTAATAGAAAGCCTTATGAATGCAGTCCTGTCAAAATTAACTGAAAGCGAAGTTCCATCTGGAAGAGATTTTGATATCTCTTTAACTTTGGCCTTGACCCGTTCTGCCACATCAACAGCATTTACACCTCTTTGCTTGTAGATTGGCATTGAAAGTGATGGTATACCATTTATTCTTGAAATTCTGGTTCTATTTTCAACTCCATAGTGAATGTTTGCAACTTGAGAAAGAGTGATAGGGGTATAATTAGCTTTTCCTCCTCTCCGGCTTATAATCATATTCTTAAAGTCGTTTACCGTTTTTCCCTCTCCCAGAACTCTGATACTCGTTTCATTTTCAAGGGTTTCAAATTTTCCAGCAGGTAACTCAACACTTTCTCGGGAAAGTGTTTGCGTTATATCAGCGATTGTTAGTTGAAATTTTTGAAGTTTATTAGCATTAACATCTACTTTAATCATTGGATCTCTAGACCCAAATGCCCTGACTTCTGATACTCCTTCTATTGTCGTCAGTTGATCTACGACTCCGTCTTTAAACAAAACATTAAGTTCTCTTTCATTAAGCTTTGTCGAAATTAGTCCGAGGTATAAAATAGGATCATCTGCTGCATTAGACTTCGTAACGGTTGGCGTTTCAATAGTACTTGGGAGCTGTCTTTGCGCCCTCCCAAGTAGGGTCTGTACTTCTTGAAGGGCAAAATCAATATCTTTATCCAGGCCGAATTCGAGCGTAATTCTACCTTGACCTCTTCCGGCAGTTGAGGTCATATCCTTAATTCCTTGCATGGCAACTAAAATTGACTCCACTGGCTCTAATATATCTTTTTCTACAACCTCAGGGGTTGCTCCCTTGTATTCATAAGAAATTGAAATGGTAGGATAGTCCACATCTGGATTTTCATTGATTCCGAGCTTAGAGAAGCCAAGAGCACCAAATAAAATAAGGGTAAACATGAGCATCCATGCGAATACAGGATTTCTAATGGAGATTGATGAAAGATTCATATATTTTTACCTTTAGGATACTTTCCAAGATAAGCATTAGCTTGATAGTAAAGTGACTTCACTCCTAGAGCTGACTTAATTACTAATTTTTCTAAACCGATGACATCATCTAAAGATCTAATGACTTCAATCTGAGTTACCAGGCCTCGTTTAACATCTTTAAGTTGCTCATGAAATGAATTTCGACTTCTGCTTAAAGCTTTTTTAAGGGTCGCAAGTTCATTTTTCTTAGATTCAAAATTTTTTACAAATTCACTCCATCTCCTGTGTGTATTTAATGTTAAATGATCATATCGAGCTTGATTAATAGAAGCAGCAATATTTTTGCTTTGAACACTCGAAGACCTTTTGCCAAAATCTAAAAGGTTCAATCTAACATTAATACTTATATCCCAATCATTACGACCTAAGCCGCTTTTACCTAAATAATAATTTGAAGCGAAATCAATTTGAGGATAGTAAGAAGCTTTTTCCATTCTTGCCTCGAGTCTAGAACTCTCGACTTTAAGCTGTAGTTTTTTGAGCTCTGGCCTTTTTTCCAATTCAACGTCCCCTGACAGTATCAGTGTCATAGGGTCGGTGTCGTCTTCAATCTTTATAGTACTAGGGAGGCCTGAATAATTTAAAAAATTAATTCGAGCTGATTTTAATTGAGCTTCACTGGCATAAAGATCCGCCTCTAAACGATAGAGTTGAGATTCTAGTGCGTAGAGGTCTGCTTTTCTATCTCTACCAATTTGTGTTCTCGATTTTACAATCTCAACTCTTTTTCTTAAATTTTTCAAAAGAGCTTCTATTGTTTGCTTTTCTTCCACATATGATGTTACTTGGAAATAGAGGGAGGTAAATTCACCATAGTACTGCGCAATGCTTTCTTGCTGCTGACTGAATGCCTGCCTTGGTATAATTTTCTTATAGTCATTTAAGATGAACTCCGCACCACCTTGAAATAGTTTATGTTGAAGTGAAAGTGCGACTTGGGAATCAATTTCATCTTTTTTAGATGCTGAGTTAATTCCATTGTTCCCATATTTATTGGTATTAACCAGGTTAATAGATGGAAATAGCGCCGATGACTTATTCTTAAGATCCGAAAGAGTCTTTTTTTTAGTCAGGTTAATGATTTCAACATTTTTTGAACTGTCCAATGATTTTAAAAATAGTTCGTCAACTGACGCATAAACGGGAAGAGAAAGAACTAATAGACTTAGAAGCGATTTACCTTTCAAGATTTATCCTCCTGTATTTTGACAAGAAATGACTCTAGGCACTGAAGGGCCGATACGAGCTCTAATTTTTCTTTTTTATTTAATAAATTTAGCTTGGCCTCAAATAACTTGCTTGCATCAGATTTAATACCGTTTACTTCTTTATTACCTTTTCCGGTAAGTTTAAGTTTTATGCATCGTCTATCATTCTTGTTTTGGTGACGGGTAAGAAACCCTTCACTCACGAGAGTTTCTACTGTCTTCGATATTGCTGGCTGAGAGACTCCATGAAGTTCAGCGATCTGCTTTGCCGTATTGGTACCTCTATCGATATTTGCTAATATTCGAAATTGCGTAAAACCCAAGTTAGGCCCGCTTGCATCCTTTATATAGCACCTAACATTACTCATGAAATTTGGCACGACTCTAAAAATTAATTGTGAAATATTTGAATTATTCATATGCGTAACCTAGTTAATAGTTAACTTTGTTAAGTATGTTATCATTATTATTCTTGCTGGCAAGGAGTAATTATCTATTGATAACGGTCACTAGCACGGCCTTCGCAAAGGGGCGACTAGCGTTTAACTCAATGATTTTACAATGGCGTGTTTTAGTTTGATCTGACTTAAAAGTATTTCATATCGGGTATATCAAGTAAGTGATGTTGGTAATTTACCAACATAAGCTCTGTCTCTTTAGGGACTAGCGAATATGCAGATTCTTGACCATTCATTGTAGTGACATTGTTGTAATCAAATTCTGTTTGGAGACATGTGACTATTAAAATTAACTTTGTTTATATTAGAGGTAGTGACTATCTAGTGAAACTTTTATTGGCCATAATTTCTCGTTTAAAAGAGGGACCCTTTGATATAGGTCCCTCTTTTATCCTGTAACTTTCTTTTTGGGTAAGAAAAAAATTAATTAGCTACAGCCTCCACAACAGCCATCATTTGTTTCTTCTACGATTTCCTTATTTTCTGTTAGTGGCCCTTTTTCTTTTTCTGACTCATCTTTTTTTTCATTATTCATAGAGACTCCTTATTTTAGCTCCAATCAAGCTATCTTTTTATTTGCGTTATATCTTGAGTTATTTCAATCACACTTATGTGATTATCAAAACGTGATTTCTCTTTCGTTTATGCTGGGGGAGCGAAGAGAAAACCTTTCTCGCCCTCACTTATCCATTTAATGCTTTTGGAAATAATACATTGTTTTCTATTGCAATATGCTCCATGATTTCTCGTTCAAGAGTGGACACTCCTTGATAGAGCGTGACCCAACTTTCGCAAGCATTCTCAGGCAATTTATAGTTTTTTGCGAGTGCTTTTAGCTGAGCAAGGTTTTCACCATGTCCGACATGCTCATATATCATCATGTTAATGGGTCCAAGCGACATTTGTCCTTGGCCTGATTTAATCAATGGAAAAAGAATTTGTTCTTCTTTTTTCATATGTGACTCAAGTTCAAACAATAACTTCTCTAAAAAAAACGCTAATCCCTGAGGTGAATATTTATTATCCATATGAGCAGATTCTACTTTCCTCGCAAGGGGAATTAAGATGGTTAAATCTTGACGATGTTTATGATGAAATCGTTCGAGAATTTTATCGATCATTTGCTCTAATTCCAAAGAATTCCAGGTAAGGAGGTCCTTACCTTTAGAATATTCCTTAATTTGTTCAATGACTTTTTCAACCGCTACTCCTTTGGCCTTGCAAGATTCCTCCAGCGATTGAGAACCTTTATAACAAAAATCAAAACTATTTTTGATAAATACAGCGCTTGCCCCTGGCGAGGTGGATGCCCATTCCCCTAAAGTACTTTTTCCATTTAATTCCATAATGCAACTCCTGAATTCATTAGTTTTCTAAGGCCAATTCACGATTAATTTCTTTATCGGCCACCTTGATTTTATAAATCCCCGCCTTATCTAAGACGGCGAGTGCATATGCCAAGGCACCTGCTGCAAATATGACATCACCTATTGCTCTAAGCCATCTTAAGTTTTGTATGAGATTGGATTGCATTACTTCTGAACCTCTCGCGTACCAAAGTCCAGATTCTAAAGATGCCCAAAATTGAATCATGCCAATTGGGAGTAGGCTTAAAACAATCATCAGGACAAGCCCAATATTCATTCCCCAGAACGCAAAGCTCATGACTTTATCGTTCCATTGCCTTTTATTAAATGTTGTTTGCACGATAAAAATGATTAAACCTAAAGATAAAAGACCATAGACTCCAAACGTAGCACCATGTGCATGAACTGCAGTGGTGTTTAAACCTTGTAAGTAATAAAGTGCAATTGGAGGATTAATTAAAAAGCCAAATATTCCAGCACCAAGTAAGTTCCAAAAGGCCACTCCTACAAAAAAGGTAATGGGCCATTTATAATTTCTGGTCCAACTTGTTAGTTTTTGTATTTTAAAGGTATGAAATGCTTCAAACCCAATTAAGACAAGCGGAACAACTTCAAGGGCCGAAAAACACGCACCAATTGCACTGATTGAGGAGGGTGTTCCACTAAAGTAAAGATGATGGAAGGTTCCAGGGATTCCACCTATTAAAAAGATAGAGGTAGAAAGAAGGGATGCTTTAGTTGCGGATTTAGGTTTAATTAATCCAAGCGTTACAAATATAAATGCAAGTGCTACTGTAGCAAAAACTTCGAAAAAACCTTCAACCCAAAGGTGAACAACCCACCATCTCCAAAACTCCATTATACTTATGTGCGTCCTGGCGCCATAAAAGAGTCCTCCTCCATAAAACAAACCGATCGCAATTGTTGATGCCGCAAAGAGGAGTAAAAGTTGCTTTGTATCTTTCGCCCACTTTAACGCAGGAGCAATACATCTCAACATCAAAAGAAGCCACACTCCCAATCCAACTAGAAGTAATATTTGCCAGACTCTTCCAAGGTCCACATATTCATACCCTTGATGGCCAAACAAAAAGCTTAAATTGAGGTCAAGCAATTGATGAATAGCTAATGCCTCTCCAGTTAGAGAGCCCAAAACAACGACTAGTAATGCCCCAAATAAAAAATTAACTCCAAATTTTTGGTATTTAGGATCTTTTCCACCGTTTATTATTGGTGCGATAAAAAGTCCTGCCGCAAGAAATGAGGTCGCAATCCAGAATAGGGCCAGTTGAATGTGCCAAGTTCTCGCTAAGGTATAAGGAAGCAGTTTTGATATTGGGATTCCATAAAAATCCTGTCCCTCTACAGTATAATGGGCAAGAATTCCACCGAGACCGATCTGTAAAATAAAGAGAAGAATAACTGTTGCCCAGTATTTCCATAACGATTTCATTGAAGGTGTTAAGCTGAAATTCTGTAAGGGATCAGTTTCTGGAAGTTTTAGACTGGTCTCATCTTCTTCCTTTTTAAATGCGTAAAACCAAACCAAAAATCCAATTGAGGCCAATAATAAAATGACCGAAATGATAGACCAAAATATATTTTCACTTGTTGGTATATTGTCTATTAAAGGCTCGTGGGGCCAATTATTTGTATAAGTGTGTTTTTGTCCGGGTCTATTTGCAGATGCCGCCCAAGTTGACCAATGAAAAAACGCCATCATTTTTTCACGTTTTTCCAAGGAAGGTAGAACTTCTTCATGAATAGCATAGGCCTTTCTTGTATCTCTTAATTCGGGCGAATTACTAAAAAGACTGAGATAGTATTTCTTTGTTTTTAAAAATGCTTGGTACCTAGTCTTTGAAAGGGTAACCGAGTCATTAACGAGTTTTGAGTGTCGATAATCTTCCAGCATAGAGGCCTTAATCATCATTTTTTGTTGGGTCGATGTATCCTCAAAATTTTTATTGAAATGTTCGAGAGCATATATCTCTTGATAATTAACGAGTTCTCTATGCAGCCAGTCTGCAGTCCAATCAGGGGCCTGGTATGCACCATGGCCCCAAATTGAGCCTATTTGTTGACCACCAATTGATTGCCATATGGTTTGGCCATCTAGAATATCTTCCTGAGTGTGTATTACGCCATGCGTATCAGTTTTTAAATAGCGATAGATCGGAGGTGCCTGTTTGTAAACTTCATTTCCAAAAAACCCTAAGATTGTAAATGTCCCGGTAAGAACAATGACTAACAATAACCAATACTTTTTCATAACACCCTCACTAAACGGTTAATCATATTTATTAATTATATTAATATATTTTAAAAATATCTTTGTAAATAATAAAGATAATTGTACAAATAAATATGCGTTTAAAAACAAAAACAGATTATTGTATTCGAGTCCTCATCTATCTGCAGCGCAATAAAGGCAAGGTGAGAATCCAAGATATTGCAGATAGTTACAATATCTCTAAAAATCATTTAAGCGTTGCTGTTAATAAGCTTTCCGAACTTGGATATATTCACAGTAGCCAAGGGCCAAAGGGGGGGATTGAGTTCAACCCAGGTGCTCAAAACAGAACTCTCGCGGAACTTATTTCACAAGTTGAAAGTTTTGAAATTGTGGAGTGCTTTGACCCGGAAAGTAATACGTGTACGCTCGAGCCTCATTGTAAATTGAAGGGCATGTTGTCTAAAGCGACATCGGCATTTTTGGGTGAACTTAAAAAGTATAAAATTAAAGACCTTGTTTAATCCACAACGAACCCTGATAACTTTCCTAAAAAACTGAGCAATATGCGAAAACTTGCCCAGAGTCATACTCCATATGAGTATGACTCTGAGGGATGAGGGAGGGTTACATTTTTTCAGGGGCCTCAATACCTAGGAGGGCGAGTCCTTCTTTCATGACTTTGCCACAGGCCAGGGCCAATTGGTAACGATTCGCCTTGAGGGTCTCATTTTCCGCTTTGGCAATGGAGCACTCGGCGTAGAAAGAATTAAATAATTTTCCTAATTCGTAGAGGTAACTGCATAAATTAATGGTTTTCATTTGGGTTGCGCTTTGAACCACCACTTCATTAAATTGGGTGAGCTTAATTAAAAGTGCCTCTTCTTGTGGCGTGGTTAATTGCGAGAAATTGACTTGAGATTCATCAATTTTAATTTTTTGAACCAGGCTAAAGATGCGGGCATGGACATATTGCAAATAGGGCCCTGTCTCACCGTCTAATTTTAACCATTCATCCATATCAAAGACGATTTTACGGTTATTATCCATACGGCACATGCCATATTTAATGGCACCATTGGCAATTATTTTCGCGGTATGATCCACGAGCTCTAAGCTCCAGCCTTCCGTTTCTTCTTCAAGGTAGCGCTTAAGGTAACGCTCTTTAATCGCGTTTTCCATTTGTGCCACGAGGTCCATTAAAGGAATGATATTACCTTTGCGTGAGCTCATGGCACCATCTTTTAACTCTACCATGGCATAAGGGAGGTGGTAACAATCCTTGGCCTGTTCAAAGCCGATTTTTTCGAGCACTTTAAATACTTGTTTAAAGTGATAGGCCTGACGATCATCAACGACATAAATATTGCGCTGGACACCGAATTCTTCGAATTTGACTTTGGCCAATTCCACATCTTTGGTGGCGTAAAGTCCTGTGCCATCAGATTTAACCAAGAGGCAAAATCCCAATTTCTCTGGTGAGAGATCCATACCAATGGCACCCTGATCCTTAATTAATTTACCGGCCTTATAGAGTTCGTGAGCGAAGGTCAGAGAGGGAGCGTCAACTTCTGATTCAAAAAACCAACGATCG
This sequence comes from Bacteriovoracaceae bacterium, assembly GCA_041586955.1. Lineage (GTDB taxonomy): Bacteria > Bdellovibrionota > Bacteriovoracia > Bacteriovoracales > Bacteriovoracaceae > JBFGZE01. The sequence continues at coordinate 1,009 of JBFGZE010000041.1, read as the reverse complement.
AACTCCACATCGGCCCAATCATAACTTTCTTGCATTAATTCGAGAGACCATTTTCGAGTTTCTTGCCAAAGGTCGAAATATTCTCCTTGGCCACTTTCCAATTCTTTGAGAATTGCCGTCAGTTCAGAGCGATTTTGCTCTTCTTTACTTGTGCCTAATTGATCCTCTAAAAGGGCATTGGCCTTGGTATAAATTTGACCAAGCCAGGCCCCCTGGTGGGAGGAGGGGTATTCTTCGTTTAAATGATGTTTGAGAAACCATAGGCATTTTGCCACATGAGTCCCCACGTCTCCAGGATAAGTCACGGCCAAAACATCTTCGCCGGTATAGCGTAGGAGGCGCACGAGAGCGTTACCGAGACATAGGTTTCTCATATGTCCTACATGGAGAACTTTATGGGTATTAGGTTGGGAATATTCAATCATGACTTTTTGGGGTGTTTCCACCAATGGGCCATTGAAAGTTGAGCCGTCAATAATATGATTAATGGTTTTTTCAGCGACCTGTGCCAAATTGAGACGAAAATTGAGGTAGGGCCCTTGTGAAATAATTTCGGCGATTAACGGGTGGTCACCAATCAGTTCTTTGATTTCTCCGGCGATTTGAACGGGCGACTTTTTTAAGGCCTTGGCCAATGGAAAACAAGGGAAGGCGAAATGACCCATTTCCAGGGATGGAGGGGTGGTTAAAAATTTGAAAATGTCCTCTGTGGAGAATGGCAGGGAATCAAATTGCTGGCAGACGGACTGATAGATTGTACTTGCCAATTCAAATTTTATAGCATGGATTGTTCGCTGCACGGGCCCCCCTTAGGCTCGAATTTTAAAGTGCTCATAGTATGGTACAATTTTTGTAAATTGTCATGGGGGAGTCCATTGGAACTGAAGAAATTTACCATGCTCATTATTTTCACTGTGATCTTGACCGCAGGGCAGGGCCAGGCCTATTCCGATATACGCTTACAGCATGATGTGGAATTGATTATTTCTAAGGATTTTATTCGGGGTTC
>JBFGZE010000040.1:0-27354 GCA_041586955.1 Bacteriovoracaceae bacterium | reverse complement strand
ATGTTTCCATCAGATTCTCAGGATTTCAAGCCTAGGTAAGGTTCTGCGCGTTGCTTCGAATTAAACCACATAATCCACCGCTTGTGCGGGCCCCCGTCAATTCCTTTGAGTTTTAGTCTTGCGACCGTACTCCCCAGGCGGCGCACTTATCGCGTTAGCTACGACACTGAAGGGATCAATACCCCCAATATCTAGTGCGCATCGTTTACGGCGTGGACTACCAGGGTATCTAATCCTGTTTGCTCCCCACGCTTTCGCGCCTCAGCGTCAGTAATCGGCCAGGAAGTCGCCTTCGCCTCTGGTGTTCCTTCGCATCTCTACGGATTTTACCCCTACATGCGAAATTCCACTTCCCTCTCCGATACTCTAGATAACCAGTTCCAGACGCAATTTCGGGGTTGAGCCCCGAGATTTCACATTTGGCTTAGCTATCCGCCTGCGCGCGCTTTACGCCCAATAAATCCGAACAACGCTTGCACCCTTCGTATTACCGCGGCTGCTGGCACGAAGTTAGCCGGTGCTTCCTTTGATGGTACCATCAAACCAAAAGCCTATTCGACTCTTGGCCATTTTTCCCATCTGACAGAGCTTTACGACCCGAAAGCCTTCCTCACTCACGCGGCATTGCTGCGTCAGAGTTTCCTCCATTGCGCAATATTCCCCACTGCTGCCTCCCGTAGGAGTCTGGACCGTGTCTCAGTTCCAGTGTGGCTGATCATCCTCTCAGACCAGCTAAACATCGTAGTCTTGGTAGGCCATTACCCCACCAACAAACTAATGTTCCGCAGGCCCATCTTTCAGTAAGTGCTTCCAAGGAGAGGCACTCTTTCTACTTCTAATTCCAAATTCGAAGTACGTATGCGGTATTAGCCCGGATTTCTCTGGGTTATCCCCCGCTGAAAGGTAGGTCACCTACGTGTTACTCACCCGTGCGCCACTCTACTCGCACCCGAAGGTACTTTCTCGTTCGACTTGCATGTGTTAGGCATGCCGCCAGCGTTCGTTCTGAGCCAGGATCAAACTCTCCAAGTGTATTTGAAAAATTTTTTAACTCAAAAATTTGTGCTAGATCTTGACCGATTTAAAAATTTGTAATGTCCGAAGACACTCAAACGAATTTTAGGTTCATTTGTCTTTTAAAACGGCGCCTGACTTTCCTACAATTTTAACTTCAACATAGCTTATTCAGCTTCAACATCAGCGATTGTACGATCTAGTTACATCAGGCTTAACCCGTTTAAAAAACGATTTGGGACCTTTCTCATCTTTTTCTAACCCGAAGGCCAGAAATATTTATCAATATTCGAATTTAAAAGAATTCGCGAAACCTTTAGGACAATAAAAAAGCCTTTAATTTAAGGCGTTTAAGTTGTTTTGTTTGCTTCGGAACAGAATGGATACTACAGATTCGTAGGATTACCGTCAAGTACTTTTTCTTTTTTATTTTATTTTTTTTTACCAGCAAAAATGACCCCCCGGATAAAAGCCCTTTCACGTAGTAAAATATTCCATAAGCTATAGAAATAATTAAGGAGTTTCCTTTTTGATTGCAACTTTAAGACCCGAAATTCTCCGGAAATTTTTTACAGAGCTGGGTCAAACCCTGCCTTCAGCTTGGATTTTTGGCCAAAACTTAAAATCAAATTTACAGATTCTTTGGTCAGATAACCCCACACATACCGAAAATGGTCCTTCTACCATGTATGATTATCCTTCTCTTATTAGAGTTTTAGGAACAAAGGCCGAAATATTTGACCCCAAGCTTGAAAAGGCCCTTTATTTCGCTTCAGAACAGCAAGAGGTGGCCCTTATTATAGAGTGGACAGATTATATTCAAAAGGTCGTGATTTTTAACATCAATACACTTAACCCAGGAGAGCAAATTCATTTCCTAGAAAGGATAAAACTAAAGCACCAGCAATTTCACACTATATTCAATACTCTTTACCAGCAAAAAGAAGAAAAATTATGAACAAAGAAGGACAACGTATATTTCCTCGCTACTCATTAAAGCACATCTCCAATGAGCTTTTTATTCCTGAGATGAAGGATTCACACAATATTAAGACTATTGATATAGGACTTGGAGGTATTTGTTTTGAAACACCTAACGATTCCCAGTTCCCCGATGCCTTTGAGTTTGAAATTACTTTACTTGGAAAAAATAAATATAAACTGAACGCAAAGAAAGTATGGCAAAAAGGAAACAATATTGGATGTCGCTTTAATTTTACCGAGAAAGAGAATTTTGAAAAATGGTTGCAATTTGTTAAGGCCATTCATTTGCTCAATTTAAAGCATAGGGTAGAGACAAATGGCTGAACAAGAAAATGCCATCATTTGCCAAGACCTTACCTTTCATTATCATAATCGTCCTATCTTTAGTCAATTCAATCTAAAAATTCCTTTCCACAAAATGAATCTCATTAAAGGAAAGAATGGTATCGGTAAAACAACGTTATTAAAATTGATGGCAAGTATTCTTTTACCACCGAAAGGAAGTGTCCACTATCGCGGTATAGTAAATCCCAAAATCAATTGGCTCCCCTCTTGCGGTAACGCTCTCTTTCCACATTTAACTGGGATAGAGAACTTCACTCTATTTCAACATTTAACACCTCATCAATGTTTGACGATAGATGAGATCAAAACATTACTTGTTAATTATCCTGTCATGATAGAAACGCTCAACAAAAGTTTACCAGTCCAGGTCAACCAATGCTCCGACGGGATGAAGCAATTAATTAAGATTGCAATAGCTCTTTCCCATAATGCTCATTTTTATTTTTGGGATGAACCATTTCAAAACCTCTCACAAGAACTCGCTTTAGAATTGTCCCTCCTTATGAATACTTTCTTTCAGGAAAAGACTTTAGTCCTGACTGATCATCGACATAGTGGCAACAATGATTATGACGAAATCAATTTGGAGACACTATTATGATATCCCAATTAATTATTTATTTAATTAAAGAAAATTGGCGCGGTAGTTTTAGTAGCTGGATGACTCTACTCCTAGAGTTATTCTCTTCATCATTGGGTCTTATTATATATTGGTATGCCTCAAAGGCCTTTGGCCCATCAATTCAAGAGCATCTTGACTTTTACCAAACTGACTTCTTTAGCTTTATGGTGGTTGGAGAAATATTTTTAGGTATTCCAATTCAAGTTCTTACCGGTCTGATTACTTCTTATAAGACTATTTTTAGAGAACATATCCATGAGATATTTATTTCTCGCGCTATTTCATGGAATCGCTATTTTATTTCTCAGATCATTGCCGATATTTGGCGACCTTTTTTAAGGATGGGTTTTATTGTTCTCGTTTCCATGGGATTAGGACTTAGCTTTTCACTTTTGTCTTTTTTATATGCCCTCTTTTTAACCTCCCTGGCGCTTATTAGCTTTTACGGGTTTGCCTTGTTAGCTCTTTCTTTAATCAATATTAGCGGTCGCGGCCAAACTCTTATTTTTCAAACAAATGCTTTATTGGGCGCGCTATCAGGGGCCTTTTTTCCGGTTGAAATTTTACCCTCTAAATTAGCAGTCCTAATGACGACAATTATTCCCCATGGTATCCTGTTAACCAATGTTCGAAAAATTCTTGCCCAAACAACAGCAATTCCCTTTCCTCAGCAGGAATTTGTTCATCTAGCATTATTAGGACTGGCCTATGCAGGTAGCGGGTACTTTCTTTTTCAAAGCAGTTTGATTTTTCTGAGAAAAAAGGGACGTTTAATTCTTTAAGAATCTTCAGCGGCAACCTTAGATCGAACCCTGGCCTTCATCAGGGAATCCTCATCACAACCTTTATACTCCCCAGTATTAATATAAATACCACCTGAGCTGCGGTTACAATAATTTTTAAAATCGCATTTATTACACTCTTTAAAGTCTTCTTTTTGAATATTGCGGATGTCGTTTAGAACCTTAGACTCTTTCCAAATTTGAGCAAAACTTTGATTTCTTAGATTTCCAGACTTGAGCGGTGCACCAATACAAGGATAGACCTCGCCAAAAGCACTAATACCGCATACGCTACGGGCACAATTGCACTGAAAGGTATTATCATCATTATAGTGGTTAAAATATTCACTAAAAGGACCTTTTAGCAATTGCTCATAATCGGCTTCCGAAAGAGCGAGCTGCTGCGGAGCTGTATCGCCATCATATCGGGAGGTTATCTCATCTGAGAATTGAAAAGAAACTCCTTTTTCGCGGGCCATATTCACCATAGCATCCAATTCATGAATATTTGAGCGATTAAGAATTATGCTAAGTGAGATATTCATTTTTTGAGCGATACAAGCATCAATAGCATTCATGACGCGAGTGAATGCAGACCCTGACCCAGTAAAATTACGATAACTTTCCTCGCTCGCACCATAGAGACTAATATCAATTAGATCGACTCCTAAGCGCGCCAACCTTTCAATTTTTTTCTCATTAAGCAAAAGGCCATTACTTTTTAATCGGGCAACAGAATGTTGCTTAATAATCTCTTGAATGAAGTCTTCTAAATGTGGATGGAGGAGCGCCTCCCCACCGGTTAAGCAAATAAATAATGCCCCTTCTGCGGCCACTGCAGCTATTGTCTCCAGAATCTCTTCTCTAGACATGGCCTGGCCATTAGGTACATTTTGCTCCTCACGATCGTAATTATAGCAATGCTTACATTTTAAATTGCAATCGAGGGTAATTTCGATGGTAGTAAAAAGAGGATTACATTCTTGGTAGGATTGGCGCATGGCCTGATCTAAAAGATCGCCTTTAGGCCGATTGTCTTTGCTGGTCATTATCATTACCCGAAAGGAGTTCTAAAGACTTAAGTTCATTGATGAAGCATTCAAGATCACTTTGGGCCGTCATACGATCTACCGAAAACTCTTGGGTCATTTTCTGACTAATTGATTCAAGTGTATTGGATCCATCCAGAAGATGCCATATAAACGAAGCGACCTCATTTAATTTATGGCCTTTTCCTTGACCATAATAATCAAAAACATAGGTTTCTTTTGCAATCTTTTTGAAGGCAATGCGAGATTTTATTTTGACCTTTTCCATAAAGCAATACTACCTTAGTTTAAACTTAAAAAAAAGCATCCATTTTATCTAAACATCGTTATAATAAACCCATGAAATCTATTATTTCATTTCTACTGGATCCACCTGAGGGCGCAAAGCCTGACTGTCTCTATCAAGAACACTTAATCGAAGGCTTTCTCTATAAATACTGTCAAGGTTGCCCTAATCCCCGTGGTAAAAAAAAGTGGTTACAGCAATGGGACTTAAACCATTCCTATCAAGAAGAGCTCAACAACCTCGACCAATTACCAAATGATTTATCGAACTCTATAATCGTGCTCAAGGGCCACGCCTTAATACCCAGGTTTTATCAAGACCTTGGCTCTCGCCACACCTCAGACCTAGATCTTCTTTTACCATTAAACAAATGGGCACAATTTGAAAAAGAGATCATTAAATTGGGTTATTGCCCAAGGGAAAAGGGGGATTGGCAAGGTAATCACCATAAATGGGAGTTTACTAAATTAATTGGCGAAAAAGAATTAGTGATTGAACTTCACCATAAATGCTTTTATCAGGAAGAAAATAACTTTGACTGGAAAACGAATTTATTAGATCCTTTTAAGCATCTCAAAACTTTAGATGATTCTCATTTATTACTGCACCTAATTGGCCATTATGCAAACCAACATAATTTTTTAAAATTGTTCTGGTTAATCGATATTTATCTACTACTTAAAGTTGGAACATTTAATTGGCCACTTATCTGGGAAAAGGCCAATCAATTAAAATTAAAAAAAGGCATAACATCAACGCTTTGGTTCATTCATCATCATATTGATCAACATTTAGGTATTTGGCCACCTCCCGGCGGAGATGAAAAATGGAATATCTCACCAGCGCCTGCCTTAATCTGGCAAACAGGACAGCGAGGAGTGAGTTATTGGCTTACAAAGCACATGCTTAAAGATGGAATTATTGAAGCTTTTCAATACGATTGGTATTGGTTGAGCTCAAAATTAAAATGGCCTTGGAAAAAATAAGCAAAATAAAAACAATGCTCCACCTCAGCCAACGTGGCCTGTTTTTCGTTCGGTAAACAGTGGCGCGAAGAAAAAATCCCTTTAGAGGATGGCCCATCTGACTCCAAAGATAAATGTTTTCTTGACGTCTAATCCCTCGTATAAAACCCATAAATGCTGCTTCATTAACTTGGTCAAAGACTAGGGAAAAGTCGCCCTTTAAGGTATTTTTTTTTAAATAACGATGAGCGACCCACTCTTTAGTGTCAATGTCGCGATAGAGAATAATATCACCAGGAATTGGACTACGCTTTATTTTTTCAACGATAATCTGATCACCATCGCGAATGAGGGGGAACATACTCTGCCCGCGATGAGGAATAAAGAGAAAATCATCTTGATTGGCCATCGACTGCCTGAATAAGGTTTTTACTCTGGAGGTCTTTAAGAAAAATATTTATATCTTCTTTTGCCTGATCTGGTGGGACTTCAAAGTGATCGCAAGTATTTAATACTAACTCCTCGATACCGAGCGGGCTTTTTAAACAATCCCATAAAAATGAAGCCGTTTCATTTAATTGGACAGCTTCCCCTTCAGAGGCATTGAGAATAATAATCTCATTGTGAATTTCTTGCCAGGGAAGATCTTTCGATCTTTTATAAACAATAGTCATCAATGACCTCCCAAAAAGTTGGTTTCTTTTCAAAATCTAACTTATAGACTCGCCCAAGTTCATTCATTTGAATAGCAAAATCAAAAGCAAATTGTCGTTCCTTTTCTTCTAGGGTTTCCCAGAAGATGTTAGTCATACTTGCAAGAATCAACCTAACACCTTCAATTTTTGAAAAAGGATAAATTTTATTTTGAGAACTTTGGTTTAGCCAAAAAAAGGCCTTTACAGGGAAACTTTCAGAGCAATCGGCATGTGGAAAAAATCGTCCTCCAATCCCTCCGGAGCGAGCATATAATTGACCGTCCGAGACTTCAACAAAATTCATGTCGTCCCCAAGAACATGTCCATCAGGAGACAATTCGGTGACAGTGGACTTACCCGCTCCTGAATGCCCAAGGAAAACATAGGCCTGTCCATTTTTCACAACTGCACTTGAATGCAAGATCACTTGGTTATTTTTTAATAACTGCCGTGGCAAATACCATCTTAAAAAATTAAACCAGCCATCTCCAGCTCCTTTCCCCGTTATGATAATAATTTGATTATCATTTTTATTAAGTCCTATAAAGTCCCGTTGGATACCAATATGGCCCATTTCATCTTGCCAATCGATGCAATCTGGCATCAATTCGTTCTCAAATTCATCAGAGCTCATTCCTAGATCTTCACAACTAAGAAGGTGAACCTGAGTTCCATTGGTATTGAACTCACCCCACCATGAAGCGGGGTAGAACTTTTCGATTGTTGAAAAAAAATCAGAATCTTGGTAATTAACGAGGTTAAGCTCTAGGCCAAAAAGAGATAATTGCTTTTTATCATGGATGGGGTATTGGGATAGGTCTATATCTTCTAATTTCTTAATTAAGGTCTTTTTCTGCTCAAACAATTGAGGATTGCGAAGGCCCAAAGACAATTCCATTTATGATGTCAAACGGCTAGGGTTGCAAAAAGTTGGTGCTCCTGCAGCGGCCTTACGGCCTCCCGTCGAGGTACCATTACATAGCGCCCCAAAAGACATTAATTCTTCTGTCACAATAGTTGGTTTTTGATAAGGTCTTTTCTTTTTAGACACTTTTTTATTTTCTGTTTCAACGGTCTTTTTTTCTTTCATCATAATCCTCATTTTATACCAAAAAGTATTTTTTTAAAAAATATTTTTGTATAGGATAAATTCGCCTAACCCATTCGCTCTGCAAAGCGAGGTCCATCCAGACCCTCACCCTCGACCAATCACTCTTCCATCACCTTACTATGATAAGTTAATTTTAAGGCCTTACTGCCTCAAATCGATAAAGTTTTGTCAAAATTGGGCCAAGGTGCTTCTTAACCATTCTTTTGTACGCCTAATCCCTCGAAATAACTTGTCATAATATTTAATCATGAAGAAGAATTCATCATTTATAGGGAATAGCGAAAGGGCCATAAGATTGATGGCCGATTCTCTATATTGCCCCAATTTTTAGTCAACAAAACACCTTTTCAATTGCTTCTCAGCTAAGTCCTCGAAATAACGAAATGCCTTCAATTCATTCTCTGAAATAAGAGTTGCCGTTGAGGGAAATTCAATTGTGAGTTTTTTAATTGTGTGAAATAGCCCCGCATAATCGTAGGGAATCACCTTAAGCGCATGGGCCTTTTCTACTAATTCGTTTGCACCACCTAGAGATGTTGAGATGGTAGGTATTCCTCGAGAAAAGGCCTCCAAAAGAATACGCCCAAATGGCTCCGGGCGAAGGGAGTAATGAATCAAAAGATCAATTTCATCAAAAATTATAGATGGTGCTTTAAGGCCTTTGAATTCGACAATATTGATATTGAATTTTTCAACTAAGTCGATGAGCGCCTTATCGTATTGAGCATGACCTCCGCTAGTCTGATAGATCTGTCCACCATAAATATTAATTTTCTCAATACCAATTTCTTGTAATTCCTTTTCATAAAGGCCGACCCATAAAAGAATAGAGTGAATCCCCTTCCAAGGAGCAAACATTGATGCCAAACCAATAGTGCGGATACCTTTGGAAAACTTTTTATTTTCGGCCAGGCCAGAGGGGTTATAAATGGTTTGCACTGAAGAGTTATGAATTTTTAATTGGTGTAAACTTTTGGAGACAGACTTTGAATTCCCAATGAGCACAAGGTCAAAGCACCTCTTTAGGCCCAATAGACGCCATATACAAGACCAAATGGGCCTTTGACTAGGATAATCTCGAAAGTGCCAGTAAAAGGTCCCTTTAAACTTATTTTTCAAGGCCAAAATAAAAAATAGAAAACCGGCCTTATTCCCATTTACCCAAATAGTCGTTTGATGATTAAGATTGATTTCATTACTGAGGTCAAATATTTGAAAAATACTTTGAAAAACTGAGATGATCATTTTAAAAATAGGTGTCTCTCTACTAATGGAGAAGAGAGCATTTGGATAAATAAACCGTTTGATGCATACATCGGTTTTAAATTCACTATTAATTAAGTTAATTATTTCTTTGCCATCCCCGCGAATCAACTCAGGAATGAAAATATCAAATTCTTTCTGTAGTAAGGCCGCTTGAACAATTCCACTTCGCTCAGCACCTCCAAGATAAGGAGAATTAAGAACAAGAATCCTTCTTTTCTTCATAAAACCCTTTTTAAAAATTTTTTATATTGATCCAATCCATGCGATTGCCAAGAGTGATGATACGCATTATTTGACCATTTTTCATAAATTTCTGGCCGCAGGTGACTAACAAATATGCGAACTTGTTGCTTATCCATCTTTTTAAAGACCCAGCCATTAAAGTCATGGTGGACTGATTCTGGTAAACCGCCAGTATTAAAAACTAAAGAGGGCGTTCCCCATTGAGCGGCTTCAAGAGGAGTTAGCCCGAAACCTTCATAAAAACCTTTATCCCTATGATCAAGAGAGAATAAAAGGTTAAAGTGTACTTTTTTATAAAATTCATCACGAGAAGAATCGTCTAAAAGAGGAAGACTTCTAACAGTTACCCAAGTACTTTTCATAATTCTTTTTGCATTCATCCAAACTGTGACTTGGCGTTTTGAGACTTCTCCTAACCAATGCGCAAACTCTAAAACACCATCTAAGTTTTTATGAGGGACATCTCGAGCGATACAAACAAGTTTCCAATTATCTTGAGGGTAAGCCTTTTTAACCATTTCTTTAGAATAGAGATCAATGCAATTATGAAGCACTATATCCCTTCCATAGTCTAATTTTAAGCCGATCTCAGCGATGTTATGAAGTGTGAATTGAGAAATAAAAACATTTAAATAGGATGCTTCTAAATAGGATAACATTCGCCTTTTCATCATCTTTTTTAAAAGACGATTGACTATGTTCTTGGAAGTAAACATAATTTCTGAGCCATGAAGAAAGTTTATATGTTTATGTCCATATTTTTGGAGGAAAAAACCGGCCATATAATGAATATGCAACATAAGGTCATATTTTTTCTCAAATCTTGTATTCAATAACTCTTTTGTAGATTTCCAAACCAGACGATCACAGGAATAACCCATTTCATTTAAAGTGTTTTCAATATTTAAAGTATAAGTTGAAAGTCCGCCTTTTTTAGGAGGGTAATCAGGTGTTGTAATAAGAATTGATTTTGGGCCAAGCATAGTATGTTTATTGTATACGCTTTTTAGATTTAACAAAAGTTTTACGCGGCAGATTCCTTATCATCATTAATAGATGAATCATCTTTATCCATCTCAATATCTTGCTCTTCTCCTTCGGCCAAGATAGTTATTTTAAAATCATCAATGGCCTTCGACTCAATGATTAGGACATCTTTTTTTCGTAAATACTCAAACAATGACTTTGGATTAAGTTGGATTGAATCATCTGACATCCAATAACGCCCACAACAAATAATATAAGCACATAAATGCAATGAAAATTGGCATATCAATGCAATAAAAGGGTGAACAAAATGACCCAAAATTAAAGTAACCGCCATTATAAGAGCGTAAGCAATAGATAAATATGTGGCCGCTTGCGCGGCCCTTAAATGGTAATAATTTTTTAGAATATGATGGGAATGTAACTTATCCCCCTTGAAAGGTGATTTTCGATTCACCAGACGGCGTAAAAAACTGACCGCTAGCTCTGACATTGGTAAAGTAAGTGGTACTAAGCTAATGCCTGCTGAGAAAATGGCCGACTCGGTTTGGTGTAAATGACCGAATAATAGAGAACATTGAAGAAGAATAACAAAACCAATAAAACTCCCACCTATTTCGCCCAAATGAATTTTGGCAGGCTCCATATTAAAAAGATAAAAAGAAACAAGAGGAATAAAAAATAACACTGATAATTCCATTATAAATGGGTAATTAAAAATATGGCCCATTATAATTAATGAAGAAAAGCTTATCGCTGAAAGCTTTATCGTCATCGTGTCGAGGCCATCAAGTAAATTTGTTCCATTAACGGCACCTAGGCCCCAAAAACAACAAACAAGAAATGCGACAGAAGCAAACTCCGGCATCAATAATTGACTTTGGAATATTCCAAAAAATGTGACCGCAATAACCTGTCCGATTAACTTCACGATAGGTCTTAATTCATATTTATCATCGAGATATCCATAGACAAAAATGATCGCGGCAGCGAAAACCCATTTTTTAAGAAGTGATAACTCAAAGGGTCGCATGGAGATTATTTCTTCATTACCGATGATAACACAGGCCAAAATTATGAAAATAGTAAGAGCATAGGGTGCACCACCCAGTTGAATGGCGCCACTATTGGACTTACGCGCCGGAATATATATTAACTTTCTAAGAAGTCGAATATCCGCTCGTCCAGAAAAATACAATATGATGTATAGTACCAAAGACAAGCAAAAGCTCATCAAAAGTAAAACATGGAAAAGATTATTATTTATTAAGTTATCCATAAACCTCTTATTCTTAATTCTTGTCGTCATAAAATTAACTTTTCTTAATACTGGTGTTTTCTTCCGAATCTTTTTGATCGGGTAATGACTACTCAAAAATAGTACGACAAGATCATTATGAAATTAGCAATATTTGTTCACGATTTTTTTTTAGAAATTGGCCATAGCCATGCCATGATTGAAACGATTAAAAAGATCCCCTCAAGCGAAATCGATGCAGTAAAAATTATCGCCTACACATGCGACCATCCCGACAAACTATTTCCTGAGCTTAAAGGTAAGGTAAAATGGATAAGGGTTCCTTTTCCAAACCTCTATCCCTTTCTACTCAAAGTAGTTTTTTATCATGCCTTTTGCCTAATTTATCAAAACATCTTCCTCCAAAAGGGTTTTAAACGAATATCGATTGGAATTGCGGCACCATCTGCCGACATTATTAATATTCAATTCGTTCACCATCAATGGGCACCTTTTTTCTTTCAAAAAAAAATGAGTGCCTGGGTACACTTTTATAAAAAAGTATTATTTGGGTATTTTCTCTATATGGAAAAAAAGGTTTTCACTAGGCCTGGAGTGAAATTCAGCTGCCTGGCGAAGTTCGTATCAGAGTATATGCAAGAAACTTTCTCTATCCCTAAAAGTAATCTCAAAACCATTTATTCAGGAGTGAACACTGAAAGGTTCTCGGTACTCGATATTGATCGCATCACTCTTTTTGAACAATTAAAAGATCGCTATCCACAAATGCAGAAAATTGATCCTTCGCGGCCAATTCATCTTTTTGTGGGTGCTTATGAGCGAAAAGGACTGGGAGTGGTTTTAGACCGCCTTGCCAAAGAAAAGAGTCCCCAAATTATTATCATTGGCAAACCTGAAAGTTTCAGTAAATGGACATGGCCAGAGGAAATTACCGTCGCCGAAATAAACTTCACTAAAGAATTGCCCAAATTTTATAATCTCTGTGACCATTTTGTTTTTCCAACCCAGTACGAACCCTTTGGCCTAGTTTTAATTGAGGCGGCATCAAGCGGTATGCATATTAGTACGACAGAAAAGGACGTTGGGGCGTCAGAAATCCTAAAGGGCCTCCCCGGAATTTATTTATATACCGATCAAAAAAGTTACCAAATAAAACAAGTTCCAATTCTCACAATTGACCAGAGAAAGGAATATGCCAATAGTCGAAAGGCATGTTTCGAGCAATTTAGCTGGAAGAAAGCAGGTGAATCATTTAAGGAGTTTTTTGATTCCTTTTAACTTGACGGTAAATAAGGATACCGGAAAGCATACTGATAAAAACACCAATCAAAGATGTATAATAGGCACGATTTTCACGAAAATAATCGCGATCGACAAAAATAATATCCCCGGACCTTAACTTTAAGTTTTGCGCCTCAATATCCTTAGATGAAGAAGTGAAATCAATATAATAATTTTTAGTCTCGCTCCCCTCTTTTCGAGTCAGGCGTACATTATCCAACTTACTTTCTGAAAAAACGCCACCAGCAAGAGAAAGGCCTTTCATCAAACTGGTATCCATAGGCACAAAATGAAGGCCTGATTTTTTAACACTACCCCAAATGTTCACTGGAACAAGAACTTTTCCCTTAATAAAGGGACTATAAAAAACAGATCCAGCTGCTTTACTAAGACCTTTTACTTCGGAAGGCAAGACAATCTCGCTCAAAGAAGGAACTTCCGTGTCCTTGGCCTTGTTTGCCAAGACAGGCGTAGACCATAAAACCCAACTTATTATAAAAATAAAGACTTTTTTCATAATATTATTCTATCGCCTCTTGCGACATTATCAAGTATTTTTAACTCCTTTATGCTAGAATTTAGATATGCCCCTAGCGATTAAAAACCTTCTGATGTATATATCTAAAACAAAACACTATGGTATTCCATTGGACATCATTTGCCATTTAATCGGCGGTTCAATAATTCTTTTGTCATGTCACAAAATCCTCAAATTGAAAAAATATCAATCCATTACGATTCTATTAGGTTTAGTTTTTATCAAGGAATATTACGATTCTTTTACTTTAAATGCCAATTGGCGGGAGCATGCTAAGGATATTGGAGTCTCAGTTCTTCCTCTTATCTTTTTATATAAAAGTAAAAGAAAAAAAAAAATTAATTAAAATCTGGTGTATTACCAATGATTTTTAGGTCTTTGAAGTTTTCTTGTAATTCACGTACATCATAGATTTTATCATCGAAAAGATAACGAATAGCGCATACGAGGATAAGGCCAAAAAAAGTAACCGCAAAGAAGAACAGAATAGTTCGGGTCAAATTAACTTTTTTATAAGCTCGCTTCCCAAAGTTAAATTTGTCGAAAACAATATCCGAAACAATCGTCGATTGGGCGAGCTTAAGCTGAACCAATTTAGACTGAAGAACTTCCATATAACCAAGAGTCGATTTATTTTCTTCTAGTATTTGACCAAGGGAAGTTAACTCTTTAACGAGTCCCTCTTTCTTTTTAGTAAGATTTTCAAATGTTTTCTTTGTTTCTTTAAAGCTTTTCTGAAGAACCTTATAATCAAATTCTGACATATTATATGATTTGTTTTTGCCATCCTGAAAGTTATCAAAATGACCTTGAGATTTATCATACTTGGCATATTCTTTATACTCTTTTCTCGAATCTTTCAGTTTCTTCTTCAGGGAAGCTAAGACTGCTTTATTAGTGCCACGAACTGCTCTCCCCGTCCCCTCGAGACTTTGTATGTCACCTTCAAGTGAAGCAATTGTTTCGGCCAATTGTTCAGAACGTTTCCTTGCTTTTAGAACTGTAGAGCTTATTTTTCTATTAACTGTCTGCTTTGTCTCATCATAGATACTCTTTGCATTTTTTAATTGCTCTAATTGAGAATAATAATTATGGGAATAAACTGCAATTTCCCGATCAATCGATTTTAACTCTTCTCTTAGCTTATTAACATTAGCCCGAGTCGAGAGCAAATTCAGGTCTTTGATTTCTTTATTTTTACCTTTAATTAAACTCGTCGTCATCGCGATTTGTTGGTCAATATTATAACGAATCATGGCCAAACGAACATCAATTAAAACCTTTTCCATAGATTCCAATATCACACTCGTTGTTAATTCATCTCTTGTGCGAACGACAGTGGAAAAATGATTTTCAACATTCTTATCCTGAGTCACAATCACAAACCCATTGATTGCCTGAGAAAGTGTTAAAACAATACATTTTTTATCATTGGAACAATGACCAATAAAATCCCCTATTAATTTATGCCCCTTGGCCTCAATACCATTAAAGTTAAGCTTATGAAACTCTGGGTGTTCATAGAGGACAGATGCTAACTTATAACGAAAGTCAACTCCATTAACAATCGCTAAAACTTCCTGCTCAGAAAGAAAAGTTGGTTTTTCACCAATTGCAGCACTGAGGGCCGAAGTCGGTGAGGAACCTTCCTCGTGGACATTTTTAAAACCTTTTCCTAATGAATGAATTGTATTTTGAGCAGTATAAAAATAATAAAAGAATGTGAGAACAGAAAATACAACTGCAAGACTAAGAATATAATAGCGCTTTAAAAGTTTTCCAAGGAAAGGGAAACTGATTATCGTTATTTCATCAAAAACAATATTTAGCTTTTTCATCCAAATATCCTCCACCAACTTCTTTTTTTAACTTTCCCCTTCTCATCTTTCACATTCACTTCCTCTTGCGTCTCCAAGAGTAGACCTTTTAAATTTATTCCGTAACCTAAGAAGAAACTACGAATTCCATCCAAATGCTTGCTACTTGAAACATTTTTCGACACTATTATCGATAAGCTTTCAAACTTCATAATCATGGGAAAATATTTCTCTGATTCTCTTTGTATTTCTTCCAAATCGGGAACATCCCAAAAAACAATATCAAATTGGTCTGCAAAGGAATCAAAGACTTCGTCATATTCCTCTCTCTCTCCATCACTGGAGATTTTCAATAAATCTCTAAGATTAATAAAATGAAAATGGTCATAAAAATTATGGACATCGACAGCAAGATCTCCATGAATGAGAACTTTTTCCTTCTCACTAAGCTCTATAATTTCTTTAAATGAACCTTGAACTAAATTATTGGAAACAATTCCAATTTTGATATGCTCTTTATGATCAAAAAAGCTGGCGAGACCCAAAATACTTGTCTGCTGAGACATTTGATACCCGGTCGAGGTAATGGCAAATGATTTTACTCCCTCTAAATAATCATGGTAAAAAGATGATCCAATTTTAAATAATTCATGATGATTAGAAACTTTATAAAAATATTTATTAACCTTACGGGAGCCTTTTTTCTTAGACTGTTTACTCAGTTTAGTGATAGGTTCTACTTTTTTTAGTTTTCCATGATTTGGCCGAACCTTTTTTTCAGATGGCCCATCTGCAACGTCACTAGGCGCTTCCTTTTCAAGTCCGAGGATGCGGTCAAGTTCATTATCGATACTAAGACTTTCTTCCTGTCTATTAATTTTTAATTTCAAATTACTCATTTGCCCTCCTTTTTCTTGGTATTTTTTTCTGTGCGAAAAAGAATCCCCTTGAGGTCAACTTGGTAACGTTTATAATAATTTTTTAATTCATCTAATTCTTTAATTTTTGAAGCGCCAGAACTCGCGACAAATGTAACATTGTCCAATGTTCGTATGACAGGAAAGTAAATTTCTTTATTATGGTCTAGTATTGAAATTTCGGGCATATCCCATAAAATTATATCATATTGATCGATAAATAGATCGAGTACATCCTCAAAATCAGTATTTCTTAATCTTTTTTCAAGGGAGCGGAAATCAGCAAAGTCCACAAAATCAAAGCCCTTGGACTCGTAATAATCGAGCGTAACATTATCATCTAATTTTATTTTTTTTCTTTTATAATTTTTTACAAAATTGAAGTAGAAGGCCTTATCTGTTTTTTCACCGACAATACAAAGTTTTTCATGAGCGTGATAATTAAAAAAGGCCGCCACACCAAAAACAGACTTTTCCCTATCTTCATCGAGACCAAACGAAGAAAAGGCAAAGCTCTTCAATCCCTTATGAAAATCATCGAGATAGGAATTCCCCACTTTAAATAATTCAACATGGTTTTTCGCCCTATAATAATGGCCATTATGGTTTTTCGATTTTCTATTAAGTGTATGTTTTGTGTAGGAAACATCCTTTAAAGATGCATCTTCATCCTCTGACGAGAAAGCTTTATAGGGTGTAACTTGTAAACTTTCTTTAGTTTTTTTGTCTTGAGCTTGGTCTTGATTTTGAACTTGGTCTTGGTCTTGGTCGATAACGAGAACAGTATTCTTATTATCAAAGGTTGGCCCGTTAATAAAGATTCCCAAGAATTCACCATTTAGCTCTTTTTCAAACTCACGAATATCTAAGGCCGGTTTATCTATACCAAGCTTAGGTCTATCTGAGGCCTTTAAAGATTTCACCGATGATTCTTTTGCATACTTTAAAGAAATTCGACTTGCTTCTTGAACGCCAATTTTTTCAACGACGACCTGCTTAATGCCTTTATTTGTTTTGATAATTTCTTTAAGATCCTTTGGATCAATATTGGTCACCTGCCCTTCATTTTCTATAATTTTAACGAAGGTTTGGTTGGGGGCGGACATCTCTTCTTTGCTTGGAGTTTTCAAATTCACTTGCTTGGATTTTTCTTCAAACTCCATATCAAATGATGACCAAGAATCCTCTTTTTTACGAGCGGCCCTAACATCCTTAGGAGTAACAACTTTCAAATGGCCTTTCTCACGAGAAGACGTGTTTGCTTGGGATGACTTTTCATCCTTCGCTTCATCATTCTCATTAAAAACTATTTTAAAGTTTCTACTCATATCGCCTAACATTATAAGTCCATACCTCTCAAAGAGAGACCATTGTGCTCAATATCTATTCGGACTAAATAAGAAAAAACCTTACATTTTCAGATGTTTAAATTAATTTAATTGATCATAATGACCAAGTCTTGGTTATTACTTGGCCATTATGACGAATTATTAAGAAGTTAGCCTTGTTTTAAAGGGAATCCAGCATTTGAAAGATTTTCGATAATGGACTTTTCTGCCCCTTTGAGAAATTCACCACTTAGCGTTTTCTCAGGATCTAAAAAGCTTGTTCGTATAGTCACCGACTTTAGGGCATCATCATCATGAAAAATGTCGACCACTTTATGGCCTTGGACTTCCTTCATCTTGACTTTTTTCAACGTTGCCAAAATTTCGCCTACTGAAGTTTGGTTCTTGACTTGAACAGTATAGTCAAATGTTGAACCTTGGAATTTTGGAATACTTTTATACTTAAATTTCTGTTTAATTGGTTTTTCCATAAATGGATTTAAATTTAAAAGGGCGATGGCCGCATGCCCTTTGATTTTCCATTTTCTTAGATAAAGAGGATGGAGCCCAAAGATCACTCCATGCATCTTCCCCATGACTCTAATGTTATAAAACTCAATGGGATGAATTCCCTGCCAATCTTCCAAAACCAATTCATTTTTGAATTTAGGATGCTTACCAATGAGATCTCCAGGCAAATTCGTAAAGCGCATAAGCCCTTCCATTGTATTGGCCAGGTCCATAAATACGGATTCATTTTTATCATAAAAAACAACGGCCAATTGATGATTCTCTTTGGAAAAGTTTTTTTGATCTTTTAAATAAGAGCGACCAATTTCAAAAAAACGACATTGTTCAAAATTCTTGGTATTATTCGCTAATACGCTCATAAGACTAGGAAGCATACTTGGACGCATACGATCCTGGTCATTAGAAATCGCATTTACCAGCCGAAGCTCCTCGTTGAAGTCTGGCCATTCTGCTTTTTTTAATAATTTTTCGCCAACCATAGGGCTTGTTTGCATTTCAAAAGACTGCCCATGCAAAGACAAAAAATCTACCATTTTTCGTGTTAATCGTTGCGCCGAAGAAAGTTTTGAAACACTAATCGCAAGCTTTGGCGCCTCTGGGGTAATATTATCATAGCCAATCATGCGGCCTAATTCTTCGATAATGTCTGCTGTGCAATTAATATCTTTTGTCGATCTATAAGTCGGTACTAGGATATGGTAGTTCTCCCCTTTTTTCTCTACCTCAAAATCGAGAGACGAAAGAATAGAAAGAACAAGCTCGCTCGCTATTTTTTGGCCTAAAACGGACTCAATACGCTTATGGTTGAGTTCCATGGACGAGCGTTTTATTTTAATTTCAGGTCCATCATAATCAACGCCACCAATAATTTTAGCGCCTGGACATAGCGATTGTATTAATTCAATAGTGCGACAAAGTGTTCTTTTTAAAAGGGCACTATCGAGTGACTTTTCATAACGCTGAGAAGAATCTGTACGCAGGCCTAAACGAGTCGATGTTTTTCTAACTTCAGGTGCGACCCAATTGGCAACCTCGATAAAAATATTTTGAGTTTGATCATCAACGCCGCTATTTAGGCCTCCCATAATTCCGGCCAAGACCAAAGGTTCATTTGCATCACAAATAACTGTATCTGAGGAGGTCAACTGACGATCCACTTCATCAAGAGTTTTAAATACACCATCGCTCCCCATGCGCTTAATATTCACCTGACCGCCTTTAATTTTTGAACGGTCAAAAATATGTAAGGGAACACCTAATTCGAGCATGACGTAATTAGAGACATCAACAATATTATTAATAGGCCGCAATCCCACATTAATAAGACGGGTTTTAAGCCAATTAGGGCTCTCCCCAATTGTGACTTGATCCATGGAAACACCAAAGTAACCAAGACAAGAGGAATCCCTATCGACTTTAATTTTTATTGGTGATTCATCCTTTGTGACTTGTGAAAGTATTTTATTTTGCCAGTCTTCATTAAAAGGATTTTTAAGTTCTTCGCGATAAATTGCCGCGAATTCACGGGCAATACCATAATGCCCCCATAGATCCGGGCGATGAGTGAGTGACTTATTATCAATATCAAATAAAATATCGGAACTTTGCTTATAAACCTCTCCCATAGATGTGCCTAAAGGCAGGGAATCGTCCAATTCGATAATTCCTTCGGATGTTTCCGCCAGCCCTAATTCCTCTTCTGAACAAAGCATCCCTTCTGATAGAATTCCTCGAATTTTTCGGGGCTCTAAGGTTAGGCCATTAGGCAAAGTCGTACCATTGGGAGCAAATGCGGCCTTCATTCCCACAGAAACATTCCCAGCACCACAAACCACACGAAATGTTTGATCATCACTAATCTTAAAAGTAACCAAGTTAAGCTTATCAGCTTCAGGGTGCGGCTCTTTTTCAATGACCTCAACAACCTTAACTTTTTGCCAATAAGCTCCAACCTCTTGAACTTCCTCTACTTCAGCGGTGGCCATCGTTAAGCGGACACCAAGATCCGAAGGAGTCTTTTGATCAGAGATATTAACGAAGTCACGAATCCAGTCTAATGAAATAAGCATATTTTTTCCTAATACGATTGAAATTGTTGGTTAAAACGCAAGTCACCTTGTTGTAAATGGCGGATATCATCAATTTCATATCTCATCATTACTAGGCGATCGAGTCCAAGGCCAAAGGCAAAACCATTCCATTCATCTGGATCAATTCCCCCGGCCTTTAAAACATTTGGGTGAACCATGCCACAAGGGAGTAGCTCAAGCCATCCCACCTGCTTACAAACAGAGCAGCCTTTCCCCTGACAGATTAAACATTTAATATCTAATTCAAAACCAGGCTCAACGAATGGAAAAAAGCCAGGGCGTAAACGCACTTCAACTTCTTTTTGAAAAATCTCCCTTAGCAGTTCCTTCATAAAATAGATAAGGTTGGCGACACTAACATCTTTACCGACCATCATTCCCTCTAATTGGCCGAAGACCATTTCATGGGATGCATCAGTTCTTTCACAACGAAAAACAACACCAGGGGCAATGAAGCGAAATGGTGGTTTACGGGACATCATTCCCCTTACCTGAATTGAGCTGGTATGCGTTCTTAGTAGATGCTTCTCACCTTCTTTGGCCGTGGGATCGTTGAACCAGAAAGTATCTTGCATATCGCGTGCCGGGTGGTCTCCCGGGATATTAAGCGCTTCAAAATTATAAAACTCATTTTCAATATGAGGCCCATCTAAAACATCAAAACCCATGGATAAGAAGATATCCTCAATTTCCCGTTGAATAATGGTACGAGGGTGAAGGCCTCCGTGAAAATGGCCAAAGGCCTTAGTGGAGTCCAGATGGCTAATATCTTGAGAATTTTTGGCCAATTTGTCATTAATCGCCACACGCTCAAGGTCTTCTATCCGCGCTTGAACCATTTGATTCATATCCGATTTCAATTGATTGGCCGCCGGCCCAATTTTCTGACGTTCTTCGGGAGTGACATCCTTGAGAGATTTAAGAATCTCACTCAAGCTGCCTTTTTTACCTAAAAAAGACGATTTTAATTTTAAAACATCGTCAGTATTTTGAGAGGAGCTAAGGGCCTCTTGAAAAGATTGAAATAATTGGTCTAATTGCTCGAGCATGAAGTCTATCCTCTATATTTGATACTAAATGCCATCCTACCTCGTCCGCCTTAAAAATCAAATACTCACAGGCAAAAAAAAATCGTATTGAACGATTCCAGCAATGAATATTAAAGATCATTTGAGGAGGGCGCGCCAATTCTTAAAAATGCTTTTAAATAGATCTTTTTGATAATCAGGGTAAGTCCAAGGAAAAGAGCGAAATTCACCTAGATGATAATAATAGGTAGGATCGATAAAAACACCCTGCCCCATATAGACACGATGAGAGAATGGCTTAAAGGTTGATAAGAAAACCTGATCTAGGGCGATAAAACCCATATCAATATTGAGAGTACGGTGGCCTTCATTGTCCATAAAGTCACTTTCCACTTGCTGGGACCATAACTTCCAGGATATGAGGTCAATTTTTTTTGCCTTATTTCCACCCAAAACCAAAAGGCGTTTATATTGTGAGGAAACACCCATTTCTTTTTGATAATAATCACTCATGGTATCAACAGGGACTTCGATCTTAGACAATAGGCCGAATTTCTCCTGCCAAAGGCCTAGAAAGGTCTCAATATCAAAAAGGTCCTCTCGCCATAAGAGTCCGGCAAAAGGAAGACAATCGTGAAGCGCATGATCATCAAAAAACTGAGGAATCATTTAATTGTTGCTTCAAGGTGGGCATAAAATTGTTGCAGTTCTAATTGATTGACGGTGGCGGTTCCCACTTTTCCCACCACCACACCGGCACCACAATTGCTAACCCACACAGCTTCTTCCAAAGTTGCTCCGGCCAAAAGAGAGGCCATTAACAAAGTCATAGTCGTGTCACCGGCACCTGAAACATCAAAAACTTCCCGCGCGAGAGTGGGAATGGTCTTTAAAGTCGGTTTACTCTCCAATTTATCGAGGAAGGCCTGGCCATCTTTTCCAAGAGTAATCACAATCTTTTCAAGATCTAATTTTTCAAGGAGAAATTCTGCCATTTCGGATAGAGTCATCCCGCGGGATTGGCCTCCTAAAGCATCGACCATCAACAAGGCCTCTTGATAATTCGGTTTAAGTAAATGGGCACCTTTGTATAATAGAGGATTCGTTTGACGGCCAGGATCGACACCAATCATAAGACCGCGATTTTTAAACTCAGCGATTAATCGAACCAAAACATCTGGCGTCAAAGTTCCCTTGGCATAATCTTCAATGATGACCCCTTTGTGCCCATCATTGAGATCAAAGACCCTTTCCAAGAATTTTTTTTCCATAGCTGGTGAAAGAAGTTCATTTTTTTCGTAATCAATACGACAAATTTGTTGTCCTTCAGTTGTAATGCGCTCTTTAAAGATTGTAGGGCGCTCTGGGTCACGTACCAGTCCCCAAGTCTTAAGGCCCTGATCTTCAATTAATTGCTCAAAAATCTCAGCTCGGGCATCGTCACCAATGACACCACAAAGAGTGCAAGGAATATGAAGGGTTCGCATATTATGGGCGATATTTGCCGCAAGCCCTAATTTTGGCCATTCCTTTTCAACTTCAAGAATAGGAACAGGGGCCTCGGGGGAGATGCGTCTCACTTTCCCTAAAGTATATTTATCGATACCTACATCACCAATAACGAGGATCCCCGGTAATTGGGCAAAGGATTGGATAATCTCTGTGAAGCGTTTATTGGAAATCAAATTTTACCTCGTAATAAAATGCCTAAACTTTTAAAGGCCTGATCGACGGTTATTTGAGTCATCAGACTTTCGGCATTTTGCCATGCGCTTTTGTTTTTAGGTTTTAATATTATATCAGGGGCCAAGACGATCGTCTTGGAGTTTTTTTCATAAGGGCCCCAGCGCTTAGCGTGCTGAGCTCGAACCGGGGAATAAAAGGCCAAAACAGGCGTCCCTAGAAAATGGGCCAAATGAGTCGTACCAGTGCTAGGGCCAATAAAGGCATCGGCCTGGGCCAAAAGATGAATATAAAAAGGAAGCCCGTAAACCGACCCGTCAAAGGGCATAATCCGGTTCATCCAAAGCGGCCCATGTTGAAAATGCTTCTTAATTGGATCAATAAACCGCTGATCAGTTGGGGTAAAACTGAGTACTAAACGAATCGTCTTATTATGGTTAAGAATTCTCTCGATTAACTCAATATAATGAGAAATCGGCCAATTAAGGGTATGACCGCTCATACCGGGATGAATGACAAGAGTCGCTCCTTTCTGAGGAAAAGATGTCGCTAACCACTCTATTGCCTTTTCAGTTAACTCGGGAGACAGGTCAAAAACAGGTGCCAGGCCACTCTTACCTGGAGCGTCTACTTTGGCGAATGGCCATAAAGGCCCAAGAAGCTCATAATTCCAATCACTCTCATGTTTTAATTGATGAGACCTCGATTGGCGAACCCCTTTATTCAAAGTCAAAAATGTTTGCCAGCGAGATATTAACCCCCCGCGAAAAGGAATATTTAAAAAGCGGGAAAGAAAGCAAGGAGTCGTATCCCCACCAATATGAATAAAGGCCTTGGCATCGATTTCTTTCATCCAACGCCTCAATTCAATTTTTTTTGTTTTATTTTTTTCCCAGCAAAAGCAATCTTTAAACCAAGGAAAAAAGGGCAAAAGATCACGGACACGAGGCCCGTGAATAAGAAAAATCTGACAATCAGGAATGTGTTTTTTGATGCCTATAATCACAGGCAGGGTTAAAAGAAAATCACCTATAGCATCGGAGCGGTTGATTATGATCCGCATAGATCAAATCCCACCTCCGTGGCCTTGTTTTGGACAATTTGAATGAGAGTTCTAAGTGTGTCTTCTTGCGAATACAGTCCACTATCTAAAAACTCAGCATCATCGGCCTGGCGCAAAGGTGCAATAGGGCGTTCCTTATCCTGGCGGTCTCGTTCCATTACATCTTGCTTAATATCTTCTAGAGATGAAGGAACTTTACCCAATTGCTCTAATTGGTTAAAACGTCTTTCAGTGCGAATATCCACCGAGGCCGTAATAAATATTTTACAAAATGCGTTAGGAAAAACAACCGTTCCAATGTCGCGGCCTTCCATCACACAAATGCCCTGACTCGGCAATGTCCGTTGAAAATTGAGAAGAAAATCGCGTACCGATGGAATTTGAGAAATTTCACTGGCAAGCTTAGAAACATGATGCTCGCGTATTTTTTGAGAAAAATCGTCACCATTTATTTCTATTAAATGCTCTGGAAGCCCAAAGTATTTTAAATGAAGACCCTCTAAAAAATGTTCCATGGCCTGCTCATCGGCCAGGTCTATATTATCTTCAAAGGCCTTAAGTCCTAAGGCCCTGAACATGGCCCCTGTATCAATATAAAGTATGTTCATTTTTTCGGCCAATAGGCGCGCCAAAGTTGATTTCCCACTTCCACTGGGTCCATCAATAGCGATCACACGATCCCTCTCCATGAAGTCTATCCTTGGTTTTGTGACTCTCTAATCTATCAACTTAAATGGGAAATAAAAAGGAAAACTCTAAGCTAAATTGCCGGTGATTTTTTACCCCATCGTGTCACGTGGGCAATATGAAAGGGTAACCCCTGCGTTTGTAGTTTCTGATAACGCAAAAGCACCTTTTGTAAATAAGCGTGGTTATGACCTGTATAATCACCTTTTCTGATTTGCCGAACAACATAGGATGGACCCATATTATAGGCGATAAGTGCTAAATTAACATTGCCATGAAAGCGCTCTAGAAGCTCACCGATATAAGATGAGGCCAAAAGAATATTTTGTTTTGGCTCCCTCCAACCCAAATTTTCGAATTGCTGGCGCTGGCCCTTGGGGTATTTAGTCATTAAATGAAGGGCGGTTTGTGGCATAATTTGCATTAGGCCAAAGGCCCCGGCAGAGGATTTGGCCTGTGGATTAAAGCCAGACTCTGTCCAGGCGACGGCCAATACTAAAAGAGGATCCAGGCCAGAGTCTATACTTGCCTGCCAAATATCATGTTGCCATAAAAGAAATGATGGTCGAATACTTCGGGGAATAACGTTAATGATCGCTTCTCCCCAGGTCAGCTCAATAAAAGTTTTTTCGATGAGATGGGCCGATGGCGCTTGGTAGAAACGAAAATGATTATTCTGCGGAAAAAAGTACTGGATAGCAAAAGCGGTCTTAAAAATGACGATCGCCGCTATAAAGCTTTTAAAACGACCTTTTAGTGTCAATTTTTGATGTCTTAAAAAAATCATGGCGAGTTGGTACACCGTCATGACCGATTACACAAGGCATGGGGCAAATTATTAGCGTTTTAGACACAACGCTAAATGCACCTTTGGCCATGGTCGACTATTATAATCTTCAAAGTTAGACTAAGGATAAAATATATGAATTCAAATAAACGTAAAAACAGACTCATCGAGGCGAAAAGTCTATATTTAAAACAACACCAAACAAACCCAGTCCATTGGCAACCCTTCTCTCCAGAAGTGGTGGCCATGGCCGCAACCGAAAATAAACCGATCTTTCTTTCTATTGGTTATTCCTCCTGTCATTGGTGCCATGTCATGGCCCATGAATCTTTTGTTGACCAAGCTACTGCTGATTACCTCAATGATAACTTTATTTGCATTAAGGTTGATAAAGAGGAGTATCCTGATCTCGACCAATACTACCAACAGGCCAGCCAATTATTTGTTCAAACTGGAGGCTGGCCACTCTCCGCCTTTCTTATGCCCGATATGAAGCCGTATTTTGTTGGTACCTATTTCCCTAAGGAGAAACAGGGTGAAGGTGCGACGTTCATGGAATTAATTCAAGAATTAAGACGTGCCTATCATGAAAACAAAGAGGAAGTCCTCAAAAATGCCACTGAAGTTGATGAGCGGATCCGCGAGGGCCTCATTCCAAAAGATAAAGTAGAATTCGAAGGTCATTTTCCTGGGCCTCTGGGCATAATCAAGGCGATTGAACCCTATAAGGATTCCGAATTTGGAGGTTATGGTGAAGCACCTAAGTTCCCACACTTCCCATATTACGAGTGGTGCCTCGAACAAATGCTAGAGGGTATGATTCCTCAAGAGGAAGGTCAGCATATTATCGACTCGATTGAAGGTATGCTAATGGGTGGAATGTATGATCACGCCAGAGGAGGAATCCATCGCTATAGCGTTGATAAAAAGTGGCTCGTTCCCCATTTTGAAAAAATGCTCTACGACCAATCAGGACTTTTACGAGTGCTATCCAAGACATCTCTTCTCTACCCATCTCCAATGATTCTTGATGGGCTAATGGACACCCTTCATTATCTCGAAAAAGAGATGAAGGCCGACAATCATTATTTCTTTGCCTCCCAAGATGCCGATAGTGAAGGAGTTGAGGGCCTTTATTTTACTTTTACGAAGGAAGAGTTTGAAGACCTTGTCAACCGCAGCTCTGATACGAATCTTTCCTTAGAAGATAAGATCGAAGAAATAAAGGGATGGTTCCAAATTGGCGATACCCCCAATTTTGAACGGAACCTCAATGTGATCTCTTTGGATCCAGATAAAAAAAATTCTTTCTATACTGATGAAAACTGGCCAATTATTCGTAAAATTCGCAATAGTATTCTTGAGGAAAGAAAAAATCGTATTCCGCCTGCCACTGATAATAAAGGGATCGCCAGCTGGAATTTTATGCTACTGACTTCTTTAGTAGAAGTCATGCAATACGTGAAATACGATCAGATAAGACAAAAGGCATCTGACCTCCTCAATTATGCTCTAGAGGGAATGTATAATCAATTTTTACAAACGGAGAATCAAGTCATTGTCGGGATGAACCATACAAATACCCTGGATAAAACCCCCTCCTTTTTTGAAGATTATGTTTTTTTCACAGAATCTCAATTACGGGTCTATGAAATAACGGGTAATTCTCAATTTAAAAAGAATTTTAGTGATGCTATGGATTTCCTTCACTCCGAATTCATAGAAGATGGTAATCGGGTCTTGACACGGGCCAAGGCAAAAAAAGAGACGTGTCCATACCCTAACCTCTATTTAGATGGATTTGATCAATCATTTAAAAACCCTATTGCAACATTTATCCATATGGCGCGTAGAGGTCGTGTGCTCTTTAAAGATGCCAATAAATGGCCGAACGTTGATGCTATTATGGAAAATCTCAAGCATCAAGTTCTCAAAAACCCCATTAATGGCGGCGAAGGACTAAGGGCCTGCACTTACCCAGATCATGTTTATCGGGT
>JBFGZE010000039.1:0-28116 GCA_041586955.1 Bacteriovoracaceae bacterium | reverse complement strand
GAGGTTATCTTGAATAATGAGTTTCTTAATGGCGTGAGCATTTTTGACCATTAATTCGGCCCGCTGTACTTTTGTTATCTTTTCCGCGGGAATAAGAGTTGAATGAAAATAAACTTCAAATAAAGGCCTCAGTTTATCTAGGAGAGTGACGAGCTCTTTTTTATTGATTTTATCGGCGTGTCCACCAGCAAAAATCGATTTGATTTTGAAAATGGAGCGAATAAACTTTTCTGGATAATTAAGCCCTTTAAAATTAGCGTTAATAAAAAGAGCAAAGCCTTGAAGGTCTGCTTGGCGTGGGAAAGAATAAGGTGAACTCAACAAGATATTTAAGTTGTGAGAAGCATTTGAAATTTCATCAAGAAGAAACTCCTTTTGCGCCATAAGTCTTTCATAGCTCCAGTTTGCGGGAAACTTAGGAGTGAGAATCTCTCGATCTAAAAGAATCCTGCCCTCTAAAAAGAGAGAGACATAGGTAAAAACCATATGGAGACTGCGGTAATTATATTCATCTACTGAGAGCCCTTCCGTATAAATCAGGTGCTTTTTCGCCGCCAAAATGAGGTCTTTTGCCAATTTAAAATCAGCATCTTTTTTGAAAAGTGAGCGAGCGATATAAAACAAATCTTTATTGGTGAAAAGGATCTCATCAAATGCTGAGGGGGTTATAAGATTTTTAAACTGACCAATTTTTTGTAAATAAAAGGAGTGAAGATCACTATCCGTTTTAAAATAATCACTATTGGCATTCGCAACATCAAAACCTAAAAGCAAGAGCTCGGGTGTTATTTTTAATAATTTCTTTAATTCCAAAGTACTAAGCGTTTCACGGTTCCCTCCTAAAAATATCTTTTTAGTATTAAGGACCAGGCGAATTTGCTCTTCAGTTAGAGGCTTCGTACCGAGCGGTTTATAGAGATTACTTAAAAAATTGCGCAAATTAATATGAGAGTTACGTCTACCATTATTAGTACGACTATTAATTACAGAAATAAAGACTCTTGATAAATTCTTAAGACTTGATTCAAGCTTGATACGGGTATCCCAAAAGGAGGCCTGTTTTTGATCAAAGTCTTGAAAAGCATTTGTTAAATTGACGGACTCTTGATTCGCTGTAATTAATAATTCAAAAAAGGGCCGGATATTGGCCTGAGATATTTGATCGGCCTGGTCATTGAGGAAGATCATATTAAGTTCAAAGATAAGATTGAGGTTTTTGATGACGAAGTCGCCATTTTCTTGAAAAAAGCGTCGAACAAACCCACCTAATTCTCTATTAGAGATACCGCCACGATCGGAACGTCTGACATATTTAGTAAAGGCAAAGATATTTTGCTCCAGACAATTAATTTGCTGGCGCACGTCCTTACTAAGAATGTTCTTAAGTTGGTCAACATCTAACGAGCAACTCCCTAAAAGGTTTTTTGTCCGAAAAATATCGTCGTTTTTCTTGGCCTTGTCTTTAGTAAAGCCGCAACTGAAAAATAGAGTAGAGATCACAAGGATCGCTAAAATATTTTTAAATCTCATTCAACCTGCCTAAGTACTTGATTATAAGATTCGAGAACTATATCACAAAGTTTCGAATATGGGAGGTTTTGACGCGGAGTGACTAAAGTTTTCCCGATTAATCCTTTCTCATGGCCTAAATGCTTCAGTTTTGGAATACTAGGGGCCATGAGTCATTATCAACTAATAGCGAGAGTGCTAACTTTAATAAATTTATTGATGTCTTTTCAGGCGTTTGCAGCTGCTGATCTCTCCTTAATTAATATTAATGAGCTCAATCAAGATAATAAATCACTCAATGGTGGAGGGGTTAGTCTAGGCCATTATGGCAAATACCGCTTTCGTGAATTTAGATCTTCCACAGATATTGATCTTCGCTATTTAAATCATAAAAAAAACATCGAGTGGGAAATAAGTGAACTCTATACATCGGTTAAGAGCAAAAAGGCCTCTGTGGCCATTGGCCGGAAAAGACTTAGTTGGTTTTCTCAAGAAGATTTTTGGCTCTTAGGTCAATTAAGCGGGCGTCGTAATTTTGATCTGCTTGATGAAAAGTCTAACGGTCATTGGGGTCTTCATTTTAAAGGACGACAGGGTGCACTTCATTTCAAATTTTTCGTCTCTTATCTTTATCAACCAGAGCGTAACCCTGGGCTGGATATTGAGGATGGCAAGGTGGTCACTAACTCTTATTGGGAAAGTTTGCCGCCAACGAGGACAACTATTTTAGGACGGGTGATTCCCATTCATTATACCCTTGAAATGGATAAGTGGTATAAATATGCCCTTAAAAAAAGCTTGGGCCTAAGTCTGGGGCATAAAGGGAAAGACTATGGTGTTGATGCTTTTGTGATCTATAAGCCTGAGCCGCGGATCCGTATTAATGCTGAAGCCTATTATGATGGGGCCATTGATCGGGTTGTTGTTAACGCCTCACCAATTGTGAATCATCATATGGTTTATGGGCTCAACTCCTATCTGGGGAAGAAAAATGGCCGTCTCAGTTTAGGTTTTTTGTTGGTGGACCCGCAGGCATCTTATGGTCAAGATTTTTCTATTCTTGATCCACTCCAATTAAAGGAAAGTAATCGCACTTTTCTTTCTGACTATTTCAAGATTGAGCCGCGCTATGAAAAAGAGGTCATTGGCTCTCTGAACTTTCAAGGGCATCGCAAAGATTTTTCTTATGAGTTTGGTCTTATTAAATACTTTACGGACCATGAATTGGGCACTGATGATTTTTACTCTAATTTAATCAAATGGGATACTGCTGTGGGTGGCAAGTTGAGTTGGAAACCGGGGCGTCAATTTTCGATGTCTGGGTCCTATCGTTTTGACCTCGTTAAGAATGATCAATTATTAAACGCATCCATGCGGATAAGATTGGCACAAGGTTGGCATACAGGCGTCGAATTGGGCATGATAAAGGCGCCTCGAAGCAGCTCATATTGGAGTAATTACCGCACTCAAGATTATCTCAAGGCCAAGCTTAATTACTCATTTTAAAAATTAAAGCAATCTTAATAATGTTTTTCCTATCCTCAAAATAGCCCTTTCGCCAGATAGTTATTACTTCTGGCAATGAGGACAATAATAAGTCCCGCGATTACCGAGAATGATTTTTTTGACTTCTGTTTTTTGGCAAATACCACAGTTTTTCTGGTAGAAGACCACCAGGTTTTTCACGCCTTCACCTTTCTCTCCAAAAGCATCCGCATAGCCTCCAGAAAAAGTGGTGCCATTATTTTTAATACTATCTTCGAGAACTGACCTGGTGGCCTCAACCAAAAGTTGGCACTCTTTACGAGTGAGTTTACCCATCTTACGCGTTGGTCTTACGTGGGCACGAGCACATATCTCAGAGGCCATATAATTGCCTATGCCCGCAAAAAATTGCTGATCTAGAAGGAAGGGCTTTAATACTTTTGTCGGTTTTTGCTGCCGCAATGACCATAGATACTCTTCATTAAAATTATCCGAGCTGACATCCGGGCCTAAGCGCTTCAGCCATTGCTCTTCATTATTCGCCGTCAAGAAATGAATATTTCCAAAGCGCCGTGGGTCCACGTAGCCCAAATAAAAGGTCTTTTTTCCCTTCTTTCCCTTAAAAAGAATATGAGTATGCTTGACCTCAATCTTCTTTTCAGAAATTCGCCAAGATCCCGACATTCCCAGTCCCGAGATCATCCGCAATTGATTTGAAAAAAGAAACCGTAAGACTTTTCCCTGACGGCATACATCTTTAATTGTCTTCCCAAGGGGATCAAAATCTTGGCCTTTAATAATGGAGCGAGAGAATGGTGAGTATTCCACGCTCTCAATCTTAAGAGGAAGAATGTCTTTAACTTGATTCTTAATTGTTTCTACTTCGGGTAATTCGGGCATTTGTCTTTTAACCTCTTAAGTTGGTTCAATTTTATGCTTAGGGTAAAACCTTTAGTCAGTGGTAGTCATTCTAATTACTAAAATTGGCAACTTTTGCTCTCTAAGCGCTGGAAAAGATAACACATTCTCATTGGATCCGGACAATTTTTGAGTCCTTTACTCAAAATAGAAATCAGGAGCTTCTGCGGCGTTTTTGCGCTATGCTTCAGGGGCGAAACGAGATTGTGATTATTGCTATAATGCCGCACTCCTGCAAAAAACAATATGTTTTTTATCGACCATTTTTAATAAGTATGTAATTATCTTTTTGCTTATGAAAAAGTATCTATCATTAATTACTCTATTGTCGCTGTTTTTAATTCAGGTCCATGGATTTGGCCACTCTGAATCTGATCACGATAATAGAGATCATTATTGTGTCGTTTGTAAGTTATTATCTCGTCAACCGGGACTTGTTCCCATGACAATAGATACAAGTTTTGATTCTAATTTAGCTTTAATCAGAGTAATTCCTATTACTGAGAATGATCTTATACTCAAACCTTTTTTTTCTAAAAGTATTGGCCCTCGGGCACCTCCCAGCGTTTAGCATCAGTTTATTTTATTTTTGAAACCCTTCTGACTGTTAGTTGAAGTCAGTCGTTTTATTGAAGAATTTTACTTGGAGTCTAAATGATGAAAACATTTTACATATTGTTAATTTTATTAGTGAGTACTATCGCCCATGCCCAAAAACAAAAGTCGAGGGGCAATTCTTTTAATCCGGATATTGGGATTAACGTACTGTTTTTAAATCAAAATTCGGATCGTGATAGTGATGAGGATGGAGTCAAGCTACAGGAAGCTGAGCTTCAATTCAGTTCTGATGTCGATGCCTATTTTTCTGCCAAGGCCCTTTTTGCTGTTGCTAAAGAAGATGGTGCCTATGGTATTGAACCAGAAGAGGTCTATGTCGAAACAATTGCAATTCCTTATGTGACACTGATGGCCGGAAAGTTCAAAATGGCGTTAGGGAAGCATAATCAACTTCATACTCATGCCTTTCCCTTTATTAATGCTCCATTAGTAAATGAGACAATTCTAGGTGAGGAAGGGTTAAATGAAACAGGAGTTGGAGCAAGCGCTTTAATCCCGCTACCTTGGTTTAGTGAAGTGAACTTGAGTTATATACAGGGGGAAAATGAGGATTTATTCAATAGTGATCTTAATGATAACAAAGCGATTGTGGCAAGGTTTAAAAATCTCTGGGATTTTTCTGATTCGACAACTCTTGAGTTAGGTTTTTCAGGGGCACAAGGGAAAAATTCAGATCATTTGGATACTCATCTTTATGGTGCAGACTTAACCCTTAAATGGAGGCCATCTCAAGGTGGAAAGTATCGTTCATTTGAATGGGGTAGTGAGTATTTACAAAAAGATAGAAAGGGAGCTTCTGATGGCAAGCTATCAGGTGTGGTGAGTCATTTGAAATATCAAATGGCCCAAAGATGGTATGCTCAATACCGTTATGATTACCTTGGCCTAAACAAATCAAAATCTGGAAGTCCGAGTCAAAGACATACAGGATTAATAGCATTTCTCCCGTCAGAATTTAGCAGTATCCGATTGCAATACGAAACAACTAATGATGGCCAAGAGAAAGATGAAAAACGCTTAAGTCTGCAATTAAATATAAGTATTGGTGCTCACCCTGCACACGCGTATTAAAGGTAAACCAATGAAAAAATATTTTAAGATACCATTTGTTGTACTTGCTTGCTTATTGCCCTTCACCGGGCATGCAAAATTGAAAGTTTTAACGACAACCAATAATCTTAAAAATCTAGTTGAGATGGTTGCTGGTGAAAAAGTTGATGTGGAGTCCTTTTCTAAAGGAACGCAAGATCCACATTATATAGAGGCAAAACCATCATACATGTTAAAAGCTTCCAAAGCAGATTTATTAGTTTCAATTGGTCTGGAGCTCGAAGTTGGTTGGCTCCCTCTTATCTTAAGAGGCTCTCGGAACCCTAAGTTAAGGGAAGGAGGAGCAGGAAGCTTTATTGCCGGTGAGTATATCGAAACACTAGAGAAACCTAGTGCGGCCATATCAAGGGCAGATGGTGATGTGCATCCAGAGGGAAATCCACATTTTTTACTGGATCCTCTTAATGCTCTAAAAATCGCAGAAAAGTTAAGAGATAAACTTAAAAAACTTGATCCCGAGAATGCTCGTGAATATGAGGGCAACTTCAATAAGTTTTCAAGCAATTTAACTTTAAAGTTAGAACAGTGGAAAAAAAGAATAAAAGTTGGGACAAAAGTGATTACCTACCACAAAACCTTAACGTACTTTTACCATCGCTTTGGAATTATCAATGTATCGTTACTTGAACCTAAACCCGGGATACCTCCTTCAGTGGGACATATTTTAGGAGTAATGAAAAAAGCGAGAAGTGAGGGAGTTAAGTTAGCTATTGTAGAAAACTATTTTGATCCTACTGTTGCTAAAAGAGTCGCAAAAGATGTAGCGGGTTTGAAAGTTAAGATTGTTCCTGTTTCAGTTGCTGGTGAACCAAAAATCTTAAACTTGTTTGATCTATATGAGAGTTTAGTTTCCGCAGTTGAGGAGAAATAGACATGGAAGTATTGACGTTTTTTCTACCTCCTTTTTTTATGTGTCTTATTTTAGTTGGAATTCATTGTTACATGGGACTTCATGTTTTAAAAAGAGGGGTCATCTTTGTTGACCTAAGTTTAGCACAAGTTGCCGGGCTTGGAACGACTGTTGCCCTTCTTTTTGGTATTGAACACCATTCTACAGGAAGCTATTTTATGTCTTTAGGCCATACATTTGCCGTTGCAGGACTTTTTGCATGGGCCAGAAGAGTTGAAAATAAAATTTCACAAGAAATATTGATTGGTATTGTTTATGCCTTGGCCTCGGCGCTTGTCATATTAGTTGTCAATAACCTTTCTCACGGGTCTGAGCATATTAAAGAAATATTAGTCGGGAGAATCTTATGGGTATCATGGGATGATGTGATTAAAACAAGTATAATATATTCGATCGTCGCAGGTGTTCATTATTATTTTAGAAAGCAGATTATTGCAGTGAGCTTTGGGGGCAATGTTGCTAATAGAGTATTATGGGATTTTGTTTTTTTTGCTCTGTTTGGTGTGGTTATAACTTCTTCAGTGGGAGTTGCCGGAATATTATTAGTGTTTTCATTTTTAATCGTCCCTGCATTGGTAAGTACGCTTTTTAGAAGTGAAATAAAGGCCCAACTCATATTCGGCTGGATTTTTGGCTTTTTTGTTTGTGTCCTTGGTATGGCCTTGAGTTATAAATTAGACTTCCCAGCGGGAGCGATACTTGTTGTCTGTTTTACGGTCGTTCCAATTTTAATGTTGCCATTCTTGAGTCACAATAAAATCAAATAATACTAAATTTTTAAGTTATTAAACTTTTATAACTCAAATTGGGAATAGCAACATTTTTCATTTGATTGACCTTTTAAAATGAGTTTATCTTTTAGTGGAGCCGGATGGATCCACTATAAGATAATCCCAATGTCTCGTTTCACTAAAAAGGATTGTTTCTCCCTATAAATTATTTTGTGAAGGCACCAGCATTTAGATCTAATACTTCGCCCATCCAGATGGCATGGTCTACATGGTCCTTTAGACCATTACCTGTGGTTGGGTGGCTAAAAACGGTTAGCCCTTTTCTGTTTAGCGCAACAAAAGTTAGAACATCTCCAAATATATCAACTGGAACTGCAAGTTGAACGCTCCAGCGAGGATGTGGCCCTACGTTTTTTTCATGAAAAGTTCCTACATCGATGGGGTATATTTTTTTTGCCTCTTTCGCTAGATCTTTGGCAATTTCTATATTTGTTTCATCGTAATATAGGTGAATATGGAAATTATTAATCACAGCTTCCTCTCTTTAATGGGTCAAACATCTATTTGGCCTAAATACTAAAGGCCAGCTAATAATTTAAGGCATTAAGATACTTCATCATGAGTCATCTTGCCACTAAAGTTTTTAGAGAAGTTTCCTGTATCGTCAATGAAAAAACTTTTGTTCCTTTTTTAAAAAAAATCTTAAGAACACTATTTATAGTGGGAAGAGAAAGGCCTAAACCGAATCCAATCGTTAATAGTTATGCGCTTATGTCATTATCAATTTAATTTGTTTTAAAGGTGTTTCAAAAGGGGGCCTAAATAAAGCTTACTATTTCATAGATGAAAAATGTGGGTCCTAGTATTATAAATAAAAATCAGAAACCTGATGGTGTGAGAGAGCTTTATCAAAATTTTCAAGGAGCTTAAGCTAACCAAGGATAAGGCAAGTTAGGTTACTTCTCATTTGTAAAACGAACTAGGAGGCCAAGTCTTTTTTCGATCGCATAAAAAAAGTCTTCAAATTTACACTCGTCCTACTAACCTTTAAGGTTTAAAAAACACGAGGTCATGCTCTTTGAAAAAATTGATAGGGGAAATTGTATGAGAATAAAGAAAAAGTTTAAAGTCGATAGCCTTCTTAAAAAGTGATCATTGCCCTTAACGAAAAGGTGAACGAAGAAAGCTCCAGTCAGCTTGGTTTATCCAGCGACAAAAGATATGACAAAAACGAGAGCTTTTATAGAAAGGGCCGTCTCTCCATTTAGTTAATTCTATTACAATAAAAGGAAGCATTATTATCTCCGTAGGGCCAAGGGGAACGACTTCCTTAAGCTCATATGAAGCGGATTAAATATATTAACCAGTTGTTATTATTGATATTTTGTCAATGATAATAGCAAGTCGTGCGCTTTAAAAATGGTTCTTTACTGATTTTAAGAGGTTAATGTCAAAGAGTAGTTGTGGTATTAAGAGAGCTCATTATAGCGATAGCTCACTTTTTATTCTGCCTTGCGCTAATCGCTTGAAATCAATTGTAATCTAATTGCCTTTGCTCTTAAAATGACATACCTGCTAATGGTTGAAAAACGTGAGAATGGGGTTATCTCTTTTATAGGCACAAGCATATAGGAAATTGATGCTAGGATTCTAGAAGTTATATACAAAAGTGAGAAGATAAACCATTCTTTTAATTGTTAAAAGTTATTGGAAAGTGAGGGTTCCATGAAGGTAGCATTTGTACACAATTTGAAGAAAAGTTCCGCAATCGAAGAAGCCGAGTTTGATACCCCTGAAGTTATAGAAGAAATCTCGAGTGGGATTACAGAAGCTGGTCACCAGGTTGAAAAAATTGAAATGACAAAAGATGGCCGGTGGATTGATCAGTTAATTAATTCAAAAGCAGATATCATCTTTAACACTGCCGAAGGTTTTTCAGGCATCGGGCGGGAGGCGCTTGCTCCTACTATTTTTGAACAAGTGAATTTAAAATACGTAGGGAGCGGACCCTATGCATGTTTCTTAACCCTTGATAAATATCTCACTAAAAAGGTGCTGGAGAGAAAAGGGGTCATGACTCCAGGGAGTTATTTTATTTCAACACCTTTAGAGATTGAGTCTCTTGCTAGAGAGTTAAGTTACCCTGTTTTTGTTAAACCAAACTTTGAAGGCTCTAGTAAGGGGATTACTCAACGGTCAAAGTGTGATGATGCAGATTCTTTTTTAATTTATGCAAGGGAAGTTTTAGATCAGTTTCCAGAAGGTCTTTTAGTTGAGAAATATATTGAAGGAAGGGACATTACTGTTCCTTATGTGAGTGGACTCGGTAACGAAGGAGTACTGGAACCTGTTGAGTACTGTGGGATTGAGAAGGACGGAGTCACTATTTATGATTATGATCTAAAAAATATTAATGGAGATCTTGTCGGAGTTAAATGTCCCGCTGATATTGGGAATAAAGTAAAGCATTTACTAATAGAGCAAATGAAGCTGGTTGTAGAGGGGTTGGGGATTTTCGATATGGCCAGAGCGGATTTTCGTGTGA
Organism: Bacteriovoracaceae bacterium; assembly: GCA_041586955.1. Lineage (GTDB taxonomy): Bacteria > Bdellovibrionota > Bacteriovoracia > Bacteriovoracales > Bacteriovoracaceae > JBFGZE01. The sequence goes on along the minus strand of JBFGZE010000039.1, from coordinate 18,290 downwards.
CATCTTCAGGAGAGGTTTACTTTATCGAGGTTAATGCTCTCCCATCACTTCAAAAAGATGCAGGGCTTTTTAGCGCTGCGAATGTTGCTGGTAAAAATTATTCCGAAACCTTGGGGGCCATCATTAATTCTGCGACACAGAGGCAACATATCGCTGGCCCAAGTGTTAAAAAATCGAGAGCGCTAGAACTTAGAAAACCAAATGTTGCGCTAGTTTTTAATGTTAAAAGAAAAAAACCTGGTGAAATTGGTTATGAAGATGAAGCAGAATTTGACAGTAAAGAGACAATCAATGCTATTGGGGATGCCATTAGGAGCAATGGGCATAATATCACCTTGATTGAAGCAGATAGAAATTTGGCAAAAAATTTACAAGATAATAAAATTGATGTGGTTTTCAATATTGCTGAAGGTCTTCATAAAAGATCTCGGGAGGCACAAGTGCCAGCACTTTGTGATCTGCTTAATATTGAGCATACCGGCAGTGATGCCGCGTGCCTTTCAATAACCTTAAATAAATCACTCTCAACAAAGCTTGTTCTCTCTGAAGGCCTATCCGCACCAAGGTCCAAGGTATTTGAGGTAGGCACAAAAAATTTAAATCACGATTTACGATACCCCGTTATTTTGAAACCAAACTTAGAGGGGACGTCGAAAGGAATCTACGACAATTCAGTTGTCCGTAATGATCAAGAATTTAGAGAAAGGATTCAGCTTAGTTTTAAAGAGAAGATGGGACCCATTCTTTGCGAAGAGTATGTTGTTGGCCGAGAATTTACGGTTGGAGTTTGGGGAAATAATGTACCATCTATTCTCGGGATTTCAGAGATTGTATTTAAGGGCGCCATGGATTCTCTTCCTGTTTACTCTTTCGAGGCAAAGCAAGAGAGTAATCCACTTGATAATAAATACTTTAAGCTTCAAAGTCCCCCAAAAATTTCCAAAAAACTTACTCGTAAGCTAAGTAAGGCCGCAAAGGATATTTTTATCATCACTGGATGCCGTGATATCGCGAGAGTTGATTTTCGCGTCACCGCAGATGAGGAAGTCTACTTTATTGAGATAAACCCTCTGCCAGGACTCTCTCCAGGTTTTAGTGATCTTTCGATTATTGCTGATAAAAATGGAGTAACTTATAATCAATTGATTGGAAAAATTATACGACCGGCCATCAAAAGATGGCGTCAGGCAGTCATTAGATAGGTGTCATATGAAGAAGAGTGATCTTAAAGACCTCGGAATTAAAATTGGAAAGTTTGAACAGGGGCCAAACAATAATATTACCGATGTAAAAGGTGTTAAAGTTGGCCATAAAACTTTGATTGAAGGTGATGATATACGGACGGGGGTAACCGTTATCAAACCTAATGATCAAATTTTTTATAATAAATTTATTGGTGGTAAATTCATTTTAAATGGCGCCGGAGAGGTATCAGGCCTTACTCAGCTAACTGAATGGGGCCTTTTAGAAACACCAATTGCTCTAACAAATACTATGTCCGTAGGGAAAGTTTCCGAAGCTATGAGTAAGTGGATGAGTAAGAAGTATGAAAAGATTTGGAATTACAGAGATGTTGTGATTCCTGTTGTTGGTGAGTGTGATGATAGCTTTTTAAATAATAGTGTTAAATTCCATATTACTGATGAAGACGTTTTTGATGCGATTAAAAACACGAAATCTGGGATAATTGAGCAAGGAAGTGTCGGAGCTGGCACAGGAATGGTCTGCAGTGATTTAAAAGGAGGGATAGGTTCTTCTAGTCGAATATTCAAAATACACGATAAAAACTATACTGTTGGGGTTTTGGTTTTAAGTAATTTTGGCGATATGGAGGAGTTGAGAGTTAATGGTTATCCAATTGGATTATGTCTTGCTAAAGACCAGGGAAACTATCAAAGGCGTGTTGAAAATTACGGCTCAATAATTACTGTTGTTGCAACTGATATGCCTTTGTCCACTCATCAAATTAATCGACTTTGTAAACGTGCAGCACTTGGTATTGGTCGAATGGGATCCTATGCTGCTCATGGCAGTGGGGAAATTGTTGTCGGCTTTTCAACAGCAAATAAAATTAAGCATGCTTCAAAGAAATATCAACATGGAATTCATCTAATATTTGATAATCATCTTAATTTGGCCTATCAGGCAGTTATTGAGGCGACAGAGGAGAGTATCCTTAATTCATTAATCCATTCTGAGGATATGAAAGGGGCGGATGACCGTTTTGTTCCAGCAATAAGGCATGACCTGCTTAAAAAGTATTACTTACAATATGACAGTATTACCAAGAAAATTATAAAATAAGGAGAGGTTTTATCCGGCCTTAAAAACTCCTGTTTTGTTAAGAAATACAATTTACTATAGCTAGATTGCATCGAACAAAGGGAAGAATCTATTCGTCATATTTTCAATTTACTAACCTCGAGCGGTGTCGTCTAACGTTAAAAGGGTCTCATCAAAATGTGCTTGAATAATAGCGCCTCAAAGTGACAAATTCAAAAGGTCTGGCCCCTTTTTTGATCTATTTTCAGTACCTTACACAGGCGCAGTGACATAATATTAGGAACTGTTCTCTTTCTCGGTTAAACTTAAATAAATACTATTTTTAAAAAGGGGTTTTAGACAATGAATTTTTTGTGGAAAAAGTTTATTCATTTTCCGCAATCAGGCTTTTCAATGATGGAATTATTAATCTCTGTTGGCCTCGTTGGCATGGTTGCACTTGGTGGTATCGAATTACTGACTAATCAAAATGGTATAAAGAATTACGTAAACACGCGATACGAAGAAACAGAGATTCTTCAAGGCATGAGTGAAAGATTAAGTGATATATCTCTTTGCACTGCCAACCTTAAAGGTCTCCAAAGTGGAGATGTTCTTACCAGTGGGATTGAGCTAACCTCAGGAGCACCAATTTTTCCTATTGGAGTCGCTATTCCGAACCACAAAATTCAAATTGAAAGATTGACTCTCATCGAAAAGAGCGCACCCTCTAGACCTGGTGCTGGTGTCTTTACCCTCGAAGTTGATTTTCGTCGCATCAAAAAAGGACCTGGTGCTAAAATTTCTAAAAGAGAAATTATGATTTTGGCCAACTTGGACGCGAGTGGGACTATAACCTCCTGCCTTGGCGACCCTGCTCAGACTAAGGATCGATTTTTATCTGAACATTGCCTTTCGATTGGAGGTGTTTATAATCCGGGCAATCAAAAATGTAATCTGTCTCCCGATTTCAATAAAGAACATTGGCATTCAGTTTCTAAGTTTTATTTAAATAGGCAGGTGCAGATTTCAACAGAAGAAGCGATCAATGAAATGCGAGCCGAGATAGATAGGGATTATATTCGCAAGGATGTGGCGATGCTATGTCCTGCAGGTAAAGCACCTAAATCTATTATAAACGGACAACCAATTTGCGTTGATGCCATCACGGCGGCCCCTCCGACGACCCCAACCTTAGTATGTTCTGGTTCTAACAGTCGTCTTGTTTATAAAAGCGAAAACCCCTGGCCATTTGCTTGCCGATCAAAAACTCAAACTAGGATTTGCTCGAATGGAAAATGGGGATCCTGGAGGCCTACTTTCCCTGGATATAATTATACCAAATGCAAGTCTTCCTTATTCGGGAGTACTCCCTAAGAAATGTATTTATAATAAGAAAACCTTTTAACAGGTGTTTTAGGATTTTATGAACAGGAATGGACAAAAATTTAATACTGACGAGATGGGCTTCACTCTTATCGAGATTGTAATTTCACTCGGAATTTTAGGAATTATAGCTCTTGGCGGATTAAGCATGATGAAAATTCAAAATCAATCTGCTTCTTTTATTGAAGTTCATAATAAAGAAATTGAAATTATCCGCAACTTATCCTTTAAATTGTATGAGGGAAACATTTGTACCCATAATTTTAAGGGAAAAAAAAATGGTGACACTATTCTCTCTTTTGAATTGGAGTCAGGAGCGACACTTTATGATGTTGGCACACCCTTAGCAAATGGCACGATTCAAATTGATGGATTGACCTTGAAAGAAAAATCTGTCCCCGTCACGCCAGGTGAGGGAATTTTTACTTTAGAAGTGGCCTTTTCTCGAACTAAAAAAGAGGCGAGTGGAGCTAAAAGTATCATAAAAGAGCTTCTTATTGTCGCTCAAGTGGATGCTGCAGGCGCAGTAATTAAGTGCTTAAATGATACAGAAATCCCTGTCGATCAAAGTTGTTCTTCAATTGGCGGCACTTATAACCTCGCCAGCAAACAATGTATTCTCTCCACTCCCTTTACGTTGGCACAAGATGAAGCGGTTTCTAAGTTTTATTTTGATGATAATTTAACGAAAATTATCGAAGCGCGCAAAGATGCTTTCCGCGCGGAAATGTTGCGGAATTATTTGCGTAAAGATGTTCCTCTTAGTTGCTCGGGCGGGAAAGTTCTACAATCTATTGTTAATGGCAACGCTATCTGTGTCGACGCTGGAACGACCGCGGCACCAATCAGCTGTTCTGGAAATAGCTCGCGTCTTATGTACCAATACAGTAGTGGAAAATCCTGTCCCTATGAAACTCAAACGAGAATTTGTTCTGCTGGTTCCTGGGGGCCATGGTCCGGTAGCTATAGCTATACGAGTTGTGCCAAGATTGGAGGATTAAATCAATGCCCTTTTACTCTACTTATGAGTAGTAAACCCTGTAGTAAACCTAGCGAAAATAAAGTTAACGGTATTATTAAATCTAATTGTTTGAGCCGTTTGTTGGGCCCTTATCCTACTTGTGAGTCGACCGAGAGGGTTTGGGATACTCCAGGTGAGCTCTGTAGCCTTAATCCTAGTGCTTATAAAGACGTGGTTATCGTTCACCAATGTAAAAATATATTTTGAGGTTTAATTGAGTAAATTTTGGCCTGTACTAATGTTTAATTGAGATTGGTTTTGCGGGAAGGAATATCAAATGATGAAGTTTAAATATTTGAGGTTGTTGAGAAATGAGCTGGGGATTTCCATTACGCAATTGATGTTAATTGTCGCAATTTTGGGAGCTATGTCCGCAGCTGGAATGAAGATATTTAAACATCAAAGTGCGTCAACCTCCTATCGACAGTCTCTCTATGAAGAGTCGGGCATCATGCGTATTATTAACTTAAGTTTGAGCAGTGGGGCCAATTGCGCTCATAACTTTCAAGGAAAAGGGCATAATTCTACGATTTCTACGCTGGAGTTGTCATCTGGAGCAGAAGTTTTTGGTATTAATGATTCCGTCGCGAATCGATCTTTGGAAATTTCAGCAATGCGTTTAATCGAAAAAACAGTACCGGTTAAACCTGGGCCAGGCTTCTTTGAGTTGCATGTTGATTTTAAGCGCCTTAAGGAAGGACATGGATCTCGTAATATCACTAATAAGTTAGATCTCATCGTGAATGTTGATAATGCTGGTAAGGTTGTCTCTTGTTTTTCTAGGCCTTCAACAGGTCTTGAGAATATCATGGATGAGGCATGTCAGGGGATTGGTGGCACCTATAATGGCGGTGGTAAAAGCTGTTTTCTATCCAATGATATTAATGATGAAAATAACCATGCAGTTTCCAAATTCTACTTTCAGCAAGAGCTCAAGAATCAATTAGAGCTTAAGTTTATAGAATTGGATAAAGAAGTGGCCACATTATATATACGCAAAGATATTCCAATTACTTGCCCAGCGGGAAAGGTCATTAAGTCAATTATTAACGGAACGGCCGTTTGTATTACGGCGATGACTCCAGCGGCCTCTCCTGCTACCTGTACTGGGATAAATTCGCGTATCCGCTATCAAAGCCTTAGTTCACCTGATTGCCCATTTGAAGTGCAAACCAGGAGTTGTAATGACGGAGTATGGGGTTCATGGTCTGGCTCTTTTTCTGAAACAAGTTGTACAAAGAGTGGTCCTGGGTTTGTCTGTCCTATAGTCTTAGTTACAACAGTTTGTAACGCTGGACAAAAGGTGGACGGTATTGTCTCGAGTAGTTGTACTAAAGGTAAGTCAAAGCCTATTTGTAAATATACCCAACGTATTTGGGACACTCCTGGTGAGTCCTGTGCTGTAAATTCTAAAGATTATAAAGATACTACTGTGATACAATCTTGCAACTATGTATTTCCTTAAAAAAATTTAAAAATACTTTTAGTTGTTAGAGTTCAAAATAAAACACTTTTTCTACTATTTAGAGTTGTCGCTTAAATAATAATGATTGTCTTTCTTGTTGATAATAAATTTTACATTTTAAAGAGAGTAACAATTGTGTCCGAATAGTAAGTATGGCCAACGATAGTCAAAAAAATAACTTTACACTATGTCTTTCCATTTTTTCATTGCTAATGATCGGATCATTGGTGTCCTTTTTTTTATTTCGACCTATTTCAAATAATGATCATACATATAATCAAATCGAAAAATCTATTTCCAAAATTGAGTACTTTGACGAAGTGTTGACGATGTCATCACGAATGAACATCCTTGAAAAAGATCAAATGTGGAAAAATAAATATGAACAAACTGAAAAATTACTTAATTCGGAATTAGAGAAACTAGGCCAACTTGTGGCCAATAAAAAGAATTTACACTCCTTCTTTCAAACTGTTTTAGCGAATGACATACTTGTTAAGATGGAAAAGGAGAGTTTCGAGCTTGTTCAAGCGGGAGAGTACGCCAAAGCAAAAGACATTCTTTTCAGCGAGGATTATAATAAGAATAAAAGAAAATTTGCCGAGAGTTTGGCAGTCTGCAGTGAAGTCGTCAAGGTCATTAAAAAATCAACATCAGGAAAAATAAAAGAGTTAATTGTAGATTTTCTCTTACTAGATCTACTTATTGCTTTTTTGGGTTTTCTTTTCTGGGTTAAAGTCTTTAGAAACCATTACATCAAAATTAAAAGTTCACTTTTTGAGGCAACTAATACTTTGTCCTCCCAAAGAAAGGCAATCGACTCGGTTGTTATTGTGGCAGAAACAGACCCCAGGGGGATTATAACTTATATCAACGATGCATTTTGTCGAATTTCTGGCCATTCAAGGGAAGAACTTATTGGATCGAATCATAGGATATTGAGTTCCGGCCATCACACAAAAGAGTTCATCAAAAATATGTGGAGCACCATTCTTGCAGGGAGGCCCTGGCATGGAGAAATAAAAAATAAAACCAAAAATGGAGACTTTTACTGGGTCGATACGACCATCGCTCCCATCTTTGGCGATGATGGTGAAATCGTTAAATTCATCTCCCTACGTTACGATATCACCGAGATTGTGCGGACCAAAGAAGAATTACAAAATCAAAAGTTGGAGGCAACCCTTCTTTATGAGGTGACAAAAACGGCCGAGGAGTCGCTCTCTTTTGAAGAGGCATTACAGCATTGTCTTGATATAGTCTGTGAACTAACCAATTGGCCTATTGGTCATATTTATCTGCGAGATACTCAAAATGGTGATTTACTAGTCTCTAGTGATATTTGGTCTCTAAAGGATAAGTTTTCTCATCAAGAATTTGTCAATATAACCTCAGAAACCAACTTTTTAATTGGAAAGGGGCTGCCTGGAAGGATTCTCGAAACAAAATGCCCATTATGGATATCTAATATACAGGAAGATCATAATTATCATCGCAATAAAGTTTTCGAAGATCGTAACCTCAAAGGTGCTTTTGCTTTTCCCGTCATATTGAACAATGATGTCGTGGCGGTTTTAGAATTTTACTCAGAAGAGGAGGTTTTTCCAAACGAATCATTGCTGTTGACCGTTAAGAATCTAGGGATTCAGCTTGGAAGGGTTTTGGAAAGAAAGAGAAACAAAGAAGAAATCAATAGGCATGTTAAGGATCATGCTTTAACCCGTAAATTCTTGGAATCAATAGTCGAAAATATTCCGGCAATGATTTTTCTCAAAGATGCAAAGGATCTGCGTTTTGAATTGTTGAATCGTGCCGGAGAAGAACTTCTGGGCCTGTCAAGGGACCAATTAATTGGGAAAAATGATCATGATCTTTTTGCGAGCGAACAAGCTACTTTCTTTGTTAAAAAAGATAGGGAAGTTCTTAAAAGTAAAAAAAATCTCAAAATAGCAGAGGAGCGGTTAGACTCATTAAATGGTCAAAAGTGGCTGCATACTCTTAAAGTCCCAATTTTGGATGACAAAGGAGTACCTCAATATTTATTAGGAATCTCTATTGATATAACTGATAAAAAGAATACTAGTGACCAATTAGAAGAACTCAATCTTCATCTTGAGGAACGGGTAAAACAAAGAAGTGATGAGCTCCAAGAGACGCAAAATCAGCTTAGACAAGCACAGAAGATGGAGGCCCTTGGACAATTATCTGGCGGAATCGCCCATGATTTCAACAATAAGATTGCAATCATTATCATGGGGCTCCATATATTACGCAAGAGGATCAAGGACACATCACAGGTGGAAGTTCACATTAACAATATTTTGAGGGCCGCAGATGGAGCTTCACAATTAACAAAGCAACTTCTCACTTTTTCACGAAAGGACATCATAGCACCCAAAAGTATCGACCTTAATGAGATGCTTGAGCATATTCATTTAATGCTAGGACGCCTCGTTGGAGAGGATATCAATTTCGAACTTCAATTGGAAAATGAGAAATCAAATATTATTTTTGATGAAGGCCAGCTTGATCAAATTATCATGAATCTCGTGATCAATGCGAAAGATGCCATGCCAAATGGAGGGGATATCATCATTTCGACAAAAGAGGGGGATGACTACATCAAGATGACTGTTAGTGATACTGGAGAGGGGATTCCTGAAGATAAATTGGATAAAATATTTGAACCTTTTTATACTAGCAAAGAAGAGGGAAAGGGCACAGGCCTTGGCCTGGCAACTGTCCTTGGGATTGTTCAACAAAATAAAGGAGAAATTTCAGTAACAAGCCAAGTCGGCGTGGGCACAACATTTACCATTCAATTGCCAAAACAAATTTCAACAACGAACACACATTTGATTAATAAAACCGACAATATAAATAACTTTGTGGCAAAAGAGAAAATTTTGGTCGTTGAGGACGAAGATGTACTTAGGGATTTTATTAAGACTGTTTTGGAAAGCGAAGGGTTTGAAGTATTTACTTTCTCTAATGCCCATGATGCCCTTGATGAATTAAATTCAGGGCCTATTCCGGACCTTATAATCACTGATGTGGTTATGCCAAGAATGAGCGGCAGAGTGTTTGCCGAAGAAGCGAAAAAAATCCACCCTAGTGCGAAAATTATATTTATGTCAGGTTATACGAATGACGAGCTGATTCGAAAAGGTGTCCAAGAAAAAGAAGTCATATTGTTGCAAAAACCGTTAACTCCAAAGAAATTGTGTGATTTAATTAAAAAAGTATTGATCGGAAAAATACCCCTCAAAGAGAGCGCATAAAAAACTAATTTTTTAAATTAGGGTATGGTCACTTTCAGATGGATCCAGATTAGGGATTTATGAAACTCGTTACTGAAAAGCTTTAAGTAATGGCCAGTTCGTTTTGTAGGTATGGACTAATGGGGCCGTTGCAGCCAATCTGGAACCTTCTTCTTAGGGACTTTTGATAAGGCCGCCAAATATTGAAGGTCAATCTCTTCCATTCCACTTCTCTGCTTCACTTTTTCACAAATTTGATGAAACACCTTAAAAGTTACCCGAGCATCGCCTAAGGCGCGGTGAGAGGCCTTGTTAATGAATCCCAAATGATGGCATAGATGACCTAATTTATGGGAATTAAGATCTTGATACATTCTTCTCGCAAGTAATAGCGAACAGAGAAAATCATTGGAAGAGTTGAGACCAAATCGGCGCATCTCCGCCTGGTAAAAACGAGCGTCAAAGGAGGCGTTATGAGCGACGATCAATTCATTACCAACAAATTTCTTTAATCGAGGCATAATGATAGCGCTACTCTTGGCACTTTTCACCATATCATTTGTGATTCCCGTTAAATTAGTAATTGTGCTTGATACGCGAATCCCAGGATTAACCAAGGATTCAAATTGATCGACAATCTTATTATCTTTAACCTTAACAATACCGACTTCTATTACGCGGTCGTAATCGGCCGAAAAACCTGTGGTCTCAAAATCTAATATATTATAAGACTGTTTCATCACTTCTTATTTCGCTTCATTCACATCGACTGTTATTCTTTGCTCGTCATCACTAAGGTGCATTTGATACTCTTCGATCATACAGCTTAGTTTCATATTCTTAGTGACAATTTTTTCGAGTGGGCCATTTTCGATATTATTAAAATGGTAGACCTTCACTTTATTATTTTGGGCGAGGTTGCTTTTGATTTTTTCATACCATTCGTCAGCTTTATTCTGATGATAGGTAAAAACTTTAACGCTTTGTGATTTTCCACTGGCCTGGCGAATTCTTTTAAGGTCGGGGAGGCCTAACTCGATCCATTGGATGATATCCCCACTATGATCTCTCTGCCATAATTCTGGTTCATCTGTACTACTAAGGCCTTTAGAAAATTGTAAATCTTCATGATAACAGTAAAGAAATGCCAAAAGTCTAAACATCAGACGCGATTCATTTTCAGAAGGGTGTTTGGCGAGTGTTAAATTAAAGTCCTTATAATAATGGGTATTAAGGTTCGATAAATTTAGATTAACTTTATAAATTGCAGCACCGAGCGCCATAGGATCCCTTTTATATAAGTAAAGGCCTATCATACAATAGCATTTCTGATAACGGAATAATCAATAGACGATTCGTTTTGACTTTATCGGATTAAAGCCAGACATGAAGAAGTAACAAAACGTCATTATCAACTGACCACGAACCTAGTTCTTTTATTCCTTGCCGCTTAACCTTCGTTAAATCACCTCTTAAAGTCAGATAAGTATTTGAGTTAAGCCTATAGCGTAACCATAAAGCATGCCGGCTAAATTGATCATCACGAAAGTCATTGTCAGGTAAGGCCATATTGTATTTATAGGCCAATTCTGTATTGGTGGTAAGACTCCATAAGGCCTTGGCCATAATGGCGTTTGAGATGGATGATTCAATGGCGCTGGCGTAATTAGGCAATTTAGAACTATCTACAAATCTAGAGATATAAGTATTATGGCCTGAGCTATTAAGGTAGCGGGCCTGGGTATATTCAAAGGAAAAGTCCATATCGAGCCATTCTTTCGTTAAAGTATGGCCATCAATGACAAAGTAGAGAGAATAGGCCCAAGGTAGAGGTCTATCCTTCTTTGCCATATGACGGGAATAACTACTACCCAAAAAGATAGGCCATGTCTCAGGCATATATTGAACATTTGATACGACAGCGTAAGTGCTATCATTACTTGAAAAATTTCCTTTATTTTGGAAACCGTTAGTTATCGCCACGTCATAATGAAGAGAGTCGGTGACTTCTCCTGAAAAAACTGCTCCCGCTTCAAACTCCCGCATCGAACTCATCGTCAGCATTTTTGTATAAGTGCGGTGGTCGTCTGTTAAGAGTCCAAAAGGGGAGATGAATTTACCAATTTTAATAGAACTGAGAAGGGATTCGTTATTGGTGTTTTCAAAAAGGGCATAAGCTTCTCGGGTGCCTGGTGCCAAGGTTCCCAAATCGTGGGTCAAAACAATTCGGGTATCAAAACCCTTCTCTTGCTTAACAATGGGAATATTGGCGGTTAAGGCGGCCATCATCACTGTAAACCCATCCATTTTATCGCTATTGGAGATATTCGTTTTCTTTAAATAGACTGTTCTAAAATCGGCGAAATACAATTCGTTATCTGAGGTTTGCGACCCTTCGTATTCTTCATTGGCATAGACTTTGCCATAGGACCGACGAGCACCGGAGCCATAGGGCGAGACATGACAGGAAATACAACGTTGTTTTTCTCGATTGGCATATTCAGGTCGCGCCATAAGATCATGAGAAAAGGTAATAAAAAGAACGAGCAAAAACTTCATTATTGAATCCTAATTATTTTGGGCACCTTGATCGATCCAATCTTTAATCATTTGGATTTCTGAGTCACTTAAATAGGGGCCGCCTTGGGGCATACGGGCGGCGAATCGAGTGGATTTGTCTTCAATGATTTTGGCAATGATATAACTACTTGTTGGCCCAGGTCTTAAGGGTAGTACTCTCATCCTTCCGCTATCTTCGACACTCGCTACATTAACCAGCATATTATAGGCATTGTCTTTATCGAGTTTGAGATTTGCCGCACCAAAATCTTTGCCATGACACATGGTACATTTTGGGGTGAAGATTTTATTTTGAATCGTGCTAAAAAGGACCGGGGTTCTATTTGGCCCCGCCGTTTGTTGCCTTTGTCTTGAAATACGACAATCTTTTTCCAGGCAGTCAGTGATCGGCATACTTCCTTTGCCTCCACAACTAATAAAAATTAAAGAAATAAAAATCAACGCCCATTTCATAATGCGCTCCACGGCATAAAGTTGGGGCATTCTAGATATTTTTTTACGGTTTGTTAACCTGATAATACTCAGTGATCCATATAATAGGACGATGGAACCCCCTTAAAAATATTACACTTCATATAAGCACGTCTGGATCTATGCTATAAGCCTTATATGCAAAAACCATTAGAATCACTCATTTTACCCCTATCAAAAACCGATTTTCTTAAATCATACCTGTCTAATAGGTCTGTTATTGTGCACGATTTAGGGGAGAGTATAGGTGAGATTCTGAATCTTCCTTTTTTGGAATCTTTGGAAGCTCTGCTTAATTTATGGCCGCATACGGTCGACGTCCATTTGCCAGATGTCTCAGACGAGGCCAGTTCCATTGAGACGAACACTGAGGACGCAAGAAAACTTTTTGCCAATGGCATGGGGCTGCTTTTTAATGACGTCAATCGTATTTCTCCTATTTTAAGTGAATGGTTAGAGGCGCTTAAACTTCAGCTCGGTCTTTCCACCATGACATATGCCCGAAATTTAATTTATGCCACTCCCTCTAATAAGGGAAACGCTGCTCATTTTGATCAAAATATTAATTTTGTCCTTCAGATCCATGGCACTAAAACGTGGTGGGTCGCACCCAATGAGCATGTGGTAAATCCCATGACTAGGCATACAATAGGACGGCCGATTTGCCCCGAGCTTGAAAGTTATAGTCATCATGGGATGCCCGATGAGATGCCCGAAAATGCTTCCTCATACGTTCTAAGGCCTGGCACAATGCTATTTGTTCCCCGTGGGTCCTGGCATAAAACTCTGGCGCAGACGGACGCTCTCTCTCTCAATTTTACCTTTGGCGCTCCCACTTGGATTGATATTTTAACGGCCGCCCTCAGAGGTCGCTTGGCACAATCCCCTGAATGGCGCGGGACGGCAGATTTTGTCACCGATACTGAGCTTTTCAATCAAGCAATCGATCAATTTGATGGCCTTCTCGCTGAATTAACCTACGATCTTCCCAACTGGCGGGCGAGCGATATTTTGAGGGCGACGGAGCAGCATAAGTTTCCACTCTAAGAACGATCTAATGATGCTGTCTCTCTTCTTAAAATAAGTAGATTTGAACGAGTGTGTAATAAAGTTTATTTAGTTTTGATTTCAATTGCAATGGCCAAAATCGTATGTTAATTAAGGGCATATATCATTAAGGAACTGAACCGAGATTTTCCCCGCTTTTGTGTCGAACTTCTCCAGGGCCAGGTGCCAGACCATTTACTAGACAGGAGAATTAGAATGGGTAGAAAATTATATGTAGGAAATCTTGCATTTTCAGCAACTGAAGAAACGTTAAAAAACACATTTTCACAATGTGGAACTGTTGATTCTGCTAAAGTTATTACGGACCGTGATACTGGACGAAGCAAAGGTTTTGGCTTTGTTGAAATGTCTAACGATGAAGAAGCTCAAGAAGCTATCGAGAAATTTGATGGTCAAGAATGCGAAGGTCGTCCAATGAGAGTTAATGAAGCCAAGCCAATGGAGCCTCGTAATGGTGGTGGTTTCGGTGGTGGACGTAGTCGCTACTAAATCTCTTACAAAAAAGAAAAAAAAATAGGGAGCTTAATAGCTCCCTTTTTTTTAAAATCTTTTTCTAGATTGGATTAGGCCTTGAGATAATCAAAAAGGACGTTAAGGCCCTTTTTCCTTTTACTAGGTTTCTTTTTCTTTTCTACTTTTTTCTCGTTGCCGTCATTAAAAGATGGAGCTTTATAGGAATAAGGCCTTTTGTCTTTATCCCGCTCAAGGGCCTCACTTACTTTTAATGTACGGCCATCAACAACTTGATTATTGAGCGCTGCGATTGCTTTTATGGCGTCATCTGAATTGGACATTTTTACAAAGGCATAGCCCTTACTTTTATCTGTTCCCGGTTCAGTTACAATTTCAACGGATTTAACATGCCCGTATTTAGCAAAAAGATAAATGATACCCTTTTCATCTCTCTTGTAACGAAGGTTACCAATATAAACTGTTTTCCCCCGATCATGAGGTTTTCTAGGGCCTTTTGGTTTGGTAAAAGACTTTGGTTTACCAAGTGATTGGGGCCTTGGGGTACTGGCCCTTTTAAATCTTTTATTTTCCATAATCGTCTTCTTCATTTATTTTGAGAATAATCTCTCACTGCGCCGAAGCTAACACCATAAGTGAAAAATTTCTACCGTTATCTGGAAAACGGGTTGAAAGGATAGGGTAATGAGCAACTTGAGCTGGCCTAACTATTCACTAAGTAGTTGTAATTTCAAGTTTTACAACTATTGGGGCGCAGGATATGATGGCCGCTTAGCTAATAGGATAGAAGAATGAGAGAAAGCTCGCAAATGAAGATATGGATAGATGCCGATGCCTGTCCCAAGATTGTCAAAGAGATCATTTTTAAGGCCTCATTTCGCTTAAAAGTCCCAGTTTGTCTCGTCGCCAATAGTTACATGGCCGTACCACTTGAATCCCTAATCACATCCATTCAAGTGGATAAAGGAGCTGATGTTGCAGACTTCTATATAGTAGAAAACTTGGAAAAACAGGATCTTGTCATTACGGCCGATATTCCATTGGCCGCCCTTATTGTGGAAAAAGGCGCCATCGCCATTAATCCTAGAGGGGAGCTTTACACCGAGGAAAATGTACGGGAACGGCTTTCGATGCGTGATTTTATGCAAGGATTACGGGACAGTGGAGTGGACACTGGCGGCCCGCCACCTCTTGGGCCCAAGGATAAAGAACGTTTCGCGAACTCCTTTAATCGCATTATCACTAAGATGATGAAGTAAATAGCTCCGTTATCATTGACTTTAATCCCGTATTAAGAGACAAGATGTTTATCTGAGCACGCTTTATATTGATCTCTTGCTGCTGGTGCTAAGATTAAGCAGTAATGATACAAATGGAATATAAACCATGTCAGATTTCAAATCGCTGAATTTGTTACCTTCTATTATTAATGCTCTCGAAAAAAAAGGCTACAACACTCCCACACCCATTCAATCACAGGCCATACCTCATTTATTAGAGGGAAAAGATATACTCGGTATCGCCCAGACAGGAACCGGTAAAACTGCCGCCTTCTCATTACCACTGCTTAATCGTTTGGCCAAAAATAAAATTAAAACAAGGCCAGCAAGAGTTCGGTCACTTATTTTAACGCCGACACGGGAACTCGCTTCTCAAATTGAGGCCAATATTAAAAATTATAGTAAAGGCCTAAACCTTTTTTGTGCTGTGGTATTTGGTGGTGTTGGTTATCGTAATCAGATTACAGCGATGGCCAAAGGTGTTGATATTCTCGTGGCGACTCCTGGTCGTTTATTAGACTTAATGAATGATGGACACGTCTTATTTGAACAATTAGAAGTCCTTATTTTGGATGAAGCTGACCGAATGCTCGATATGGGGTTCATCAAAGATATCGAGAAGGTCATCGCCCAATTACCCGCACAAAGGCAAACTCTTTTATTTTCCGCCACTATGCCTAAGGCGATTGAGAGTCTTGCGGGTTCACTTTTAAATAGGCCGGTGCGAGTTGAAGTCACTCCCCAGGCAACTACTGTTGAGAAGATTGACCAAAAAGTGAATATGGTGGAGCGCTCTAATAAGCCTTTACTCTTAAAAAGTATTCTTAAAGATAAGGCCATTAAAAGTATTCTTGTTTTTACACGTACTAAGCATGGGGCAGATCGAGTCGTGAGACATTTGGATCAAGTTTCTATTCCTGCTGCTGCCATTCATGGCAATAAGTCTCAAGGGGCGAGAGAGCGTGCTCTTGGTCATTTTCGCTCTGGGAAAATTAGAGTTCTCGTCGCGACGGATATTGCGGCCCGTGGTATCGATGTACCGCACGTCAGCCATGTTATTAATTATAATCTTCCGAGTGAACCTGAAAGTTATGTCCACCGTATCGGTCGGACTGCCAGGGCCGGTCGTGAGGGAGTTGCTATTTCGTTTTGCGATGAAAGTGAATTAAAGCTTTTAAAAGGAATTGAGAAAGTGATTAATTGTGAATTAATTGTGGATAAGACACACCCGTATCACGGTGTTCCCGCCCATTTTTCAAAAAATCCTCAAGGAGAAAAAATTCCTAATAGGAGTGGTAACCGCAATAGTAATCGCACTAATGATCGATCTCGGTATAAAAAAAAGAGTCCTAAAAAGTAATTTTTTAGTGCCAAATTATTAATATTATGATCCAATTTAGAGATTGAAATATTTCTGATCTTAGAGGAGAGTCATTGAAAAGTTTACCTCAATTATTTGAATCAAACAAAAAATGGGCCAAGAAAATTGTTGATAGCGATCATGAATTTTTTGACCGCCTCTCAAAGCAGCAAAGCCCTAAATATCTTTGGATTGGGTGCTCAGATAGCCGGGTTCCCGCAACCGAGATATGTGGGCTTGAACCCGGTGAAATGTTTGTCCATCGTAATGTCGCCAATCTTGTGATCCACACAGATTTTAATTGTCTCTCAGTTGTCCAATATGCTGTCGAAGTTTTAAAGGTGACGGATATTATTATTTGTGGCCATTATGGTTGCGGTGGAGTCAAGGCCGCCATGTCTAATGAATCCTTTGGCCTCATTGACAATTGGTTACGTTATATTAAAGTTACTTTCTCACGCCACGCAGAGGAACTGGATAAGTTTCCCGCAGGCTCTGAAGAGCAATTGAATCGTCTAACAGAATTAAATATTATGAAACAAGTCGATAATTTGGGTTATACCACCATTGTTCAGGATGCTTGGAAAAGAGGTCAGGAACTTAACCTTCACGGTTGGGTCTATAGTTTAAAAGATGGGCTCCTGCGCGATTTAGCGGTGACTCTTGATTCAGGTGAACAAATTCCAGAAAAATTCAAAATCGATAATAATGACTCATAAAAAATAAGACCGATTATTTTATTAATTAGGCCATCTTGACCCCTACTAGGGGCAATAGGTATGCCCTTCAATCAAAACCATATTAGTTTTTCCAAGGTTTCTTGGATAAATAGGCCAATTTTTTGAATTATCGGAATATTTTACGGCCACTATCAATTCCTGTATCTCCTCCTAGAATGGTTAAATAGCTCGTGTTTAGAAATAAACCTTGTTTGGAAATGGGCTTTGTTTATAAATGGTGTTTATTTGGAGCTGGATTTATTTAGAAAGGGGGGTTTATGAGAATGGATCTTAATAATAGGGATTATAGTTCATTAATTTATGAGAATATTGATATATTATTAGATGAACATTTAGAGAGAACAGATGAAGAAGTCGCGGATTTGTTTCTTGATAATTGGCTGCAGCATATGGTTGAAGTCGAAGATATTTTTGGTGTGAAATTTGAATATTTAGGGGAGGCGATTACTTTAAAGGAAAAATACTGGTCTGGTAACTTTAGTAGGCCTGATCATACCCCAGAATTGATCAAAGAATGTGGTAAGTTAATTTCATTCATCATGATTAAGGGTCAATTGGTGGTAAAAAGAGCATCATGGCTAAAAAGAATAGAACAATTATCATTAAAGGATATCAGAGATGATCAACGGACTAAGTTACAAGATATTGCTGTTTTCATGACTGCTGTATATGAGTTCCAACGAAAAATGAGATCTTAATATTTAAACCTTAGCAGAGGTGTCGTATCATCGTGGTCGTCATCTTTTCTAAGTTTAAGTGGATTACAAAGATAAACTTCAAAAGGGTGACTCAGAAGGAATCATAATTTAGAATCAAATGAAATCGTATGGGACTTTGTCTAAAAGACAAGGTTCCGACCGAAGAATTCATTAATCTCCTTTGGGTGCGAGGTCAGGTTCATGGCAATGGTCTAAGATCGTTTTTCT
>JBFGZE010000038.1:0-28507 GCA_041586955.1 Bacteriovoracaceae bacterium | reverse complement strand
TTATTGAGGGAATAAAAACTAATAAATCCCTGCATTTACGAATCATTCAGAATGAGAATTTTATAGGAAATAATTACTCTACCAATTTTCTCCAGACTCTTTTGAAGTAAACTATAAGAAGCGTAAATGTTTAGAATCAAAGGAATGATTCGGAGTGTTGATGATTCAGGAAGAGTTGTTCTTAAAAGAAATTGGTGCCAAAAATTATTCCTTCGCGAAGAAAGCTTTTTTTGAGTCTGCAAGTGAACTGCCTCTCTCTTCTTTTAATTTTTTTCTTTCAACTTTATTAAAATATAACAAAATTGAATTTTCTAAAAAAGAGTTCGAACAATTAAAAATTTTAAGTCTGCCATTTAAAGAGAGTCTGCCTTTAAATACGTTTTTATTTTTAAAGACTAAAAACTTTCAATACTTAAATAGAGTTACCGAGCTTTTATTGCAAAGTGGTGAAGTTCGTTTGGCCAAAGAGCTCAAACAGCATATTATTAAAATTTATTTCGAAAATAGACAGCCTCTTGGCATAGAGTCTCTTCCCAAAACGATAGAACCCCCCTTAGCAGGTGTCTTACTTTACTGCGGCTTTTTTAGTGGAGAGTTAAGTAGCGATGTTATAGAGCTTGTTAATAATAGATTTTTAATTAATGAACTATACGAAATTTGGGGAAAAAAAGAAAAACTGGTCCAAATAAAATTAGACTTTTTACTATCTCTTGATGCTAAAGAATTGAAGGAACTCAAGAATGAGCAAAAGATTTTAGTTAAAATTTGTATGGATCAATTATTGATTAATAAAGAACTTCCGCAAAACATATTGGCATTAATTAAAAAACTGGCAGATTGTCGTAAAAATGATGGATTATTAGATAACCTTATTCAAGGGTCAAGCGACTTCAGTAAGAACAGGACTGTTGACTTAGGAGAAGACATATACAAGAACACTTCTCCCAATAGATTTGAAACAAAAAAAATTCCTTATAAATTAGAAAAATTAGAAGATGGAGCGGGGCCATACTTTAGTCATACCGAAACCATAGGTGATTTGAAAATTCTCCTAAAAAACATTAAAAAGGATGAGCTGGCAAAAAATAGAGATTATTTTGATGCCTTTGTTAAGTTTATTGATCAAGATCTGTCTATCGAGAAATTTATTGATGAAAATTAGAATTAATAAAATACTTATCTTATTTTTATCAATGGTGACTCTCTTAATATTAGTCGCATGGAAAGGTATACAGACAGAATTTGTAGCAAGCATCATTTCAAAGCGCATTACAGAAATTGCGACGAAGCAGCTTGATGCCGAAGTTTCTTTTAAAAGAATTGAATTTTCACTTTTCCCCTTAGGGACAAAAATAATTGAAGCGAATGTTAGAAATAAAAAAACTGATGCGAGCATTACCGCTAACTCGTTAGGTATCTATTTTAGTATACTCGATTTCATTACAAATCGCTTGAGCATATCGAAGGTCTTTATTGATGATGGGGTGGTCGAATTTAAAAAAAATGGTAAGAAAAGTGAAAAGTTAAATATGACAATGTTGAGTGAACTCTATGGTTCAATATTTACTACTGACTTCACTTATCATCTACGTGAGGTTTACTTAAGAAGAACTATCATAAAGCAAAATGGAATTGTTTTAATTAATATTCCACATACGCGTCTAGGATATTTTAAGGACAATATTATCGTTAATGGAATTGTGAATAGACTTAATAACATTCACAAGACTCTTGAAGAACTTAAGCTCGACGAGATTGAATTTGATATTCAGTGCGAAAAAGATAAAATTCGTTTGCGAAAATTCCATGCAAAGTTAAAAGAAGACGCTCTATTTGGCTCAGGAGAGGCGAAGTTAAAAGGTGATGGCTGGGATTTCAAGGGTGAGGTGAATTATAATGGGGAATTAACTCCAATTTTAGATTTTATGGTGAAAAAAGGGCAATATGCTCATGCAGGGTTTATTAAAGCAGACTTGAGAATAAAAAGCTTACGGAATTTCGAGTTGTCGGAATCAAGTATCGAGTTGACAGAGTTTAATGTCGGATACTTAGCAGGCGACAAATTAGAATTAAAAATTAAACACAATCATAATTATCTAGAGCTAGTAACGGCCGATTACTTTAATAATAATGGTTCCGCCAGGATTGCAACAGGATTTCGCTTCTTTAATACAGAAAAAAATAAGTTGCTGCCATTTAAAACCAAACTAATTGCGGACAAGCTACATTCAAATGATTTTCTATATGCAATAAAAGATAATTTGGGCGCATTTAAAACGAGAGTCAGTGGAGCTATTGGTGTTGAGTATGGTGTAAATGGTAGTTATTGGTTCAGACCGCAGGAAGGTACTTTGCTTGGAGGGATTGTTTTAGATTTTAATTCAGAAAATTATCTTCTCAACACTAAAGAATTTACGATTGGCAAGGGGACCTCCTTCCAGCTTGATAAAAAGTTAAATTTTCATTTAGATGCCAAACTATCTAGTGGGTGGACTAATCTCCATGCTGAGGGCATTATTTCGGATAAAAACACCGAGATAAAAGTACAGGATGGCCAGCTCGACATTCAAGATTTGGGGCAAATTGCAGGAATAGATATTCGTGGGAAAGGCAGCTTGGATTTAGATATATCTGGCCCACACGATAAAGTCTTGTTTAAATTTAATACGGAAATTGAAAATTTTGAAACGGTAGGATATAAGCTAGGCAAGGCGCAATGTAATTTTGCAATTGACCTTGACCGCAAAAAGATTTACTCCGAGACATTTACATCCTCGTTTGAGGGCGTTGAGTATAAAGGTAATTTTACTTTCAATTATGGCGATAATAATAAATTTAAAATAAATTCTCATATTAGCGAGGGGAACTTTAAGTCTACACTTAAGATGGTGACACCTCTCTCAGCTAAATTTAAAGATCAATTATCACTTATGAATTTTGATTTTAGCGCCGATTATACTTTTGAAGGTGATTTTTCAAAAGAACAATATATATTTAATGGTAAAGTTACTGGTAAGAACTATGTCGTACTAACAGAGGATTTTCCAAGAATTAATTTTGATATATCCTTTAAAGACAATATCTTTAGTATTACTAACCTCGTTGCTAAAAAAAATTCAGGCAAAGTCGTGGGCCAGTTTTTTACAAATGTTAAAACTGGTTTTATGGAATACAAGTCTAGTGTTATCTCAATACCGGTAGATCAGTTGAGCACTTTGCGCTCATTTAGTCCCGGGATGCGGGCCGAATTACAAGGCAATTTTGAGGGAGCAGGAACAGAACAGTCATTTTCAACAAAAAGTAACCTACAATTAATTAAGGCGAGTGTTGGAGGGCGAAAGCTTCGGGATTCATTTGTATCTGTCTACAATAATGGACCGGACGTATTTATAGATGCTGAGTTTTTAGACAAAGTGGCAAAAGTAGAATCCTATATCAATCTCAACCCATCAGAGAGCGTTCGTAATAAAAAATCGTATATCAAGGCCAATTTAAATGAAAAGGATTTTCAGCGCCTGGCCGGGCTAATTTCGGAACATAATCTTTTTGAAAATGATCTCGAAGGAGAGGTTGGAGTCAGTCTTTATTCGACCTTTGATATTAATCGTATTGAGAACTTAGATTTCGATTTAACAATTAATAATTTTAAAATAAAAAAACAAAATGAATATATTGAATCTAATCCTAACTTTAATAGAATAATTGTGGAAAATGGTAAGATTCAAAAATGGAATGTTCTTTTGAAAACATCAAAAGGAGTGGTTAAAAGTATAGGTAATGGTGGCTTAAACAAAAACTTTAAGATTGTTCAAAATTTTCAATTACCTTTTAATATGACACGCCTTATACACCCTATCATTGAGAATCCAAAAGGGATTGTCTGGGGTCGTAATATTTTTTCAGGAGTAAGAGGTAAATGGAATAATTTTGTTGAGCTAGGTGGAAAGGACATTGGTTTTAAACTTAAGCCCTTGAACTCATTGTTCGATGGTATTGCAGTTTCTAGTGTATTTGAAAATAATACCTTGATCGTAGAATATGTTGAAGGTCAGTTTGGCCAAGGTAAACTTAAACTTGATTCCAAAATCGAGTTTCGTTTTCCCTATCCGATTGTCGACATATACATAGGTTTGGAAGAATCCCGTTTGCCATTTTTTGAACAAAGTTACCTGGTTGGTAACGCGGATATTAATATTCGTGGATCACGCTTCCCCTACAGCGCTGAAGGTAAAGTTGACTTATACTCAGGAGAGCTAAGAGATGATTTGAGGAAGTTATCAAAGGGGAGTTGGAAAGATGAGAGTTATGTTAAATACGTGCCGCGAGCAGAAAACCTTTTTTCAAAGCTACTCGATTCTCGCCTTCAAATACGTTCAATTAATCCCTTGCGTATTAAAAACAATTTAACAGATTTATATTTAGATATTGATACCAATCTAAAGGGAAAAATTCAAAAACCTATTGTGACAGGTGAAATGAGTTTGTCGGAGAAAAATATAAGTCGATTTATGTTTAAAGGACATGATTTTGTTTTAAGTCACGGACGTATTATATTTGATGGAAAGGATGAAGATATTACTCCAGAGATTAATTTTACAGGGACGAGTAAGATCGGTGAATTTGATATTCATTTAAATGTAAGTGGTCCTATTGATAAAATTGTGATTGGCCTTGACTCCGATCCACCCCTAGGCCAAGAAGATATATTTTCTCTTTTAACATTAGGATTTACGAATACTCATACATCGAGTTTGCAAGAGCGTGAAAGGCAATCGATTACAACCCTAAGCTTGGGCTCTTTGCTTTTTGATCAACTTAACATAAATGAAGGACTAGGCCGAACGATGGGTTTGCGCTTAAGTCTCGAGCCGGAGTTTGAACAAGATGAAGATAGTCTCCTGTATGGATTAAAAGATGGAGACTCAAGTGGCCGTTATAAAACATCGACTAAAATTAAAATTAAAAAAAAGCTATCTAAGAAGGTAGATATGGCGGTATCAAGCACTTTTGGAGGAACATTAGAAGAAAAGCAAGAAATGAATATAAATTATAACCTTAATGAGATCATGTCCCTAGAGGGCGTCTATGAAATTAAGAGTACACAAGAGGATGAGATTGATGAGAATTCACTTGGAGCTGACCTGAAGATCAGATGGAATTTTTGAAATATTTTGTATTTACTTTATTAACGTTAATGTTGCTAGGTGCTGAGAGTGTCATGGCCCAACATTATGAAGTTCTATTTCAAGGACGTAAGATTCTTGTCCATTGTGATAGACCTCATTCATGCGACTTAATTGTTGATAAAATCGAAGAGTTTGCAGAGTTAAACCCAAAGATTGAGTTTGTCGAACTCGTTAAATACATTGCGTTGAACGAATCCATTCTTTCAATCGCCTATGACGATAGAAATGACATTTATATTGAGGCCAAGGAGTCTGTTGAAGAAATTTCATTTGTCGGAAGTCCTCTTGTGGACATTGAAGAGCTAGAAAGACAATTAAATATAAACTTTCCATATTCTTTCTCTGAAAGAGAAAGGGCCGAATTAAACACTAGAATTAAAAAATATTTGGTAGAAAATGGTTTTTTGATAAAGAAAATTGATTACAAAATATTTAAGAGAGTTTCTACTATCGTTCTCAAAATTAATTTAGATGTTGATGTTAAAGAAAAGCTAAAAGGCTCTGTGATCAATTCAGACAATTCTTATTATAAAAAAAATTTAACTGACCGGATCAAGAGCATAAGAGGCAAAAGTTTAAATCGGAGTATCTTAAAATCTATTATCGATCAATTTAAAAAGGATGTGACTGATGATGGTTATTACTTTTTGGAGTTGGATTATAAGCTAAAGCTTGATGAAACTGGTTTTTATCTTTTATATGTAGATTTAAAATTAGGCACACGGTACTCATTTGATATTAAAGGAAATCGTACGTTTGGCCGCTTTGAGTTGTTAATTTATTTAAAAAATAAGGCCAAGGAAATTGGAAGGGGTTTTACGGGGAGTGAAGTACAGTCTTTTATAGAAGAATTCTACCATAAGCGGAATTTGTTTAATCCCATTGTTAAGGTACTCACCTACGAAGGGAAAACTTTGGACGGTAGTCCCTTGATCCATTTTTTCGTCACAGTCAATGAGGGTGAATATACTAATATTAATAATGTGTCATTCAATGGGAATTATGTCTTTTCACGAAATTTTCTAGAGAAGCTTATTTCTACTAAGGGTACTGATCTTGTTGTTAATGGTCGTTATGATAAGGCCTTTTTCGAGGAGTTCTCTGGAGTTCTCCAAAAAGAGTACGTTTCCAACGGTTTTTTATTTGCTGATATATCTTCGCCGAAGGTAACTTTTGCGGAGTCTGGGGCGACGATTAAGTATGACATTCATGAAAAACAGCAATGCTTTCTGCGTAATATTATCATCAAGGGAGTTTCAGAGGACCTTAAACTCGAAATTTTAGCGAAAATAAAAAACAGGCCAGGGAATCAACTCGATGTCTCTCAAATCGATGGGGATCTCAAAGAGATTCTTAAACTTGTTCGTTCTCAGGGATATGTTTTTGCCAAATACAATTCCAATTCCACCAAAGATATATTGCGTTATTATTCCAATTATACGAATGCTGATTTAATAATTGATATTAGGTTAAATGGAAAAGCTATCTTTGATCACATTGTGGTTGTAGGTAATAAAAAGACAAAGGATAATATTCTTAGACGTGAGTCAGGGTTTAAATCGGGAACAATTATTACTCCGGAAAAAATTAAAGAATTCCGTGATTCTCTCAACTCCCTTGGCCTATTTAGCTCCTTAAAGGTTACACCAATAGTTCACTCACATGATGCTGTTAATAATATAAGTAAGGTAAAATTATTAGTGGAGGTGAAAGAACGCTTGCCGGGAATGGTCGAATTATCCCCAGGTTATCGGACCGATCTTGGCCTTAAGATTGGGGCCTTTGTTTCTTATGGTAATTTATTTGGTGAAAATCATTCAATTTCACTCAAAACTCAAGTTAACTACCGAACAAACTTTTCAGGCTTTGATACGAGAAGAAAAATTGAGCGTCGAAAAAGGTTTGAGTTCTTTGCACGTGGAAACTATAATTACCCTTATTTTTTAAACTATCTCGATTTAAATATTCTGACATCAGTACAGCGTAAGCGTTATTTTAGTTTTGACGCAGATATCTTTAAAGTATCCCCTCAGTTCAGCAAATCTATTTCGAAATATGTATCAGCGAGTGTTAAGTATCAATTTGAAAGAATTCGGCAATTTGATGCAACTCAAGAGAAAGATAGTGATATTTTTCAGATTGGTAGTTTAACTCCAAGCTTAACCTATGATAATCGCGATGAGGGAGTCGCACCGAGGAGGGGTCAATTATATTCCATTTCTTGGGAACTTGCTAACCCTGCTCTCCAGTCAAAGTCAGAAGAGAACGTCGAAATTAACTTTTCGAAAATCATAACAAGAACTAAATTTTATTTACCACTTTTTGCAGAAAACTTTGTTCTAGCGACAGCTGTCTCCATGGGCTATGAAAAAAACCTCGCGGATGATCTACTTTTGAACCCGGATGGAAGTCATGTTCTTAACGCGGACGGGAGCGCCAAAAGCCGTGGCTATATCCCTAGTCTGAAGGTATTCCACTTGGATGGGCCAGATTCCGTACGCGGATTTAGATTTTCGGAAATCAACAGGGTTGAGGATGGAACTAGTATCGATAGCTTTAGAATTCAAAATGAGGTATTTTTTACAAATATAAAGGTAGAACCGAGGTATTATCTATCAGATGAAATATTATTAGGTTTATTCTTTGACGCCGGTAGATTATTTATTAATAAATTCAAACCTTTGTCACTAAGAACATCGGCAGGTGTCACGTTTAAATTTCTAACCGCCATCGGTACCTTAGATTTTGATTATGGTGTAAAAATGCATCGCAACAGGTTCTCTGATGGTTCGCGTGAAGGGTTCGGTCGTTTTCATTTATCTATAGGTGTTTTTTAATTAAAAAAAGAACAAGAGGTGCTTGACTGGGGGCCCAATTGTCCTATATAAGGGTTTCCATTCTTTGTATTTTAAGATATGAAAATAAAGAATCTATATAAGGTGATTGATTATGTATACAGAAAAGACATTTGTTCTAAAGCCTGCTGAGGCGAATAAAAAGTGGTATGTTATTGATGCAGCCGATCAGGTTGTTGGTAGACTCGCGACGAAGATCGCAGATACTCTTAGAGGCAAGCTAAGCCCACAGTTTACACCGCATACTGACTCCGGTGATTATGTTGTCGTGATCAATGCTGATAAGGTAAGATTCACAGGTAATAAACTAGAAAACAAAAAATATTACCGGCACTCTGGTCATGTCGGTGGTTTAAAATACCGTACAGCTAAAGAGCAATTGGAAAGACGTCCCGAAATGGTATTAATGAATGCTGTTAAGGGTATGCTATCTAAGAACTCTTTGGGTAGAAAGCAATTAACAAAGCTTAAGGTGTACGCAGGTGAAAGCCACGGTCACGATGCCCAGAAACCAGAAACGTTAACGTTGTAAAGACTATTTGAGGAAGAAAATTATGGCAGCCAAAGGTAAAACTTACGATTCCCAATCTGTTGGTAGAAGAAAGACATCTGTTGCTCGCGTCTACATCGCAGAAGGCAATGGCAAAATCACAGTTAATAAACGAGATATCAAAGACTATTTTCCAAAAGCAACTGATCGTTATGTTGTTACCCAGGCCTTAAACTTATTAAAAGTTTCAGATCGTTACGATCTAAACATTAATGTTAAGGGTGGTGGTACAACAGGCCAGGCCGGTGCTGTAAGATTAGGAGTTTCTCGCTGTCTTGTTGCATTAGACCCCTCCTCTAGAGGTGAGCTTAAGGCAGCAGGTTTCTTAACGAGAGATTCTCGTAAAGTTGAGAGAAAGAAAGCTGGTCTTGCTGGTGCACGTAAGAAGTTCCAGTTCTCGAAACGTTAATTCAATTACTTATATATTTTTTAAAGGCCCACTCTTAGAAGTGGGCTTTTTTTGTTGACTGAATAGCTCAAGTTTTTCAATGGTTCTCCGATTAGATATCTAGGGAGAACGTGTGAAAAATCATCTAATATTAATTTGTTATATATTTTTATGCGGTCCCCTCTGGTCAACAACATTTGTGCCCACTACGCTGGACAAGCAATTAGAACATATAGACGCAATAGTTCGAGGTCACTATATAGGAAAATCCTATAAGAAGCTTTATGGTGGCCAGGTCATTACAGAAGCAGGAATCAAGGTTGACACTCATCTAGGCCTTTATAATAAAGATCTTCTCAATAAAAACTATTTTAAGGTGTATTATCCAGGCGGTCGCTGGCAAGAAAAAGTCTATTCTGTTCAGGGTGCACCAGAATTTACTAAAGGGGAGGAGGTTGTTCTCCTCCTCAAGAGAACCTCGCAAGGCCATGCCATCGCAAACTTATCAATGGGTAAGTATAAAGTAATCTATAAAAAAAATAAGATCTATTTACAATCAGACGTTTTTCCTAATCATCCAAAACTAGGGAAAATACCATGGGCCGAGGTGAAGGACAAAGTATACATGAATTTTGGTAGCTTTTTAAAGGCCCCAAATGGGAATAAGGTTATTGTTGATACATCAAGAAAAAAAATATCATCTGCCTCTAGAAGAATCGCACAAGTTGATCATAAAGATATCCAAGAGAAAGAAAAGAACGTTCCAACTTTTTGGTTATTAGTAATATTTGCTAGTTTGGGTATTTATCAGCTAAAGGTGATGAGAAAGGGATAGTTAGGATGATAATGCTAAAGTGGGCATTTATAATCGCTTTGACTATAGATGTAACCTTTGGCTACGTCATTAATACTAACGAGCAAGGGGAAGAAACAAGCTGGAGTTCAAGCTTAAGAAATATTCAGCTCTATCTTGATCCTTCAAACTCAAGTGGACTTTCTCAATCTTCAGTTTCAAGCATCCTTGCTCATTCCATGGCGGAATGGAATAAATCAAATGATGACATTCAATTAAATGCTTACCTCAGTAATAGATCTTTTGTATCACGAAATGATATATATTTCTCGAGAGATGCGAGCTATTTTGCCGGTGGATCTATTGCCGCTATCACCCAAACCGTTTACCGGGAGGGCAGTGGGGAAATCATAGAATCTGATATTATTATTAACGGTAATAATACATATTCAGGAACTCCTGGGGATTCTAATTACCTCGGCGATATTTTGACCCATGAATTAGGGCATTTGATAGGTCTTGGTCATAGTCAGTTACTTTATTCCACTATGTTTTATAAATTATTTTCGGGACAATATTCTATTAGTCCAGATGATGAAGGTGGAATGTATTCTCTTTATGGGAGGGGGGGGAAGAGTGTCGTCAATGGCCGTATAATTGGGGGAGATTCCATCGGTGTTTTTGGTGCAAGAGCAGTTTTTATTGATGCTAATGATTATTCTGTCCTAGGAGAGGCGCTTTCAGATGATGAGGGCCATTTTAGTTTTAGTGGAATGGCCAAGGATACTGATTTTTTTGTTTATATAGCACCATCGACTTTATTGTCGGCATTACCTGACACATTTTCTTCTGTGAGAAGTGATTTTTGTATCGGTCGCGCGCAATTTAAAGGTGCTTTTGCCTACGGCTGTGGAAGTCGGGAATGGGGAAGGCCTGCTATTTTTGAAAATAAAAATAATAATATATTGAATATTGGAAATCTCACAATACGTTGTTCAAATGCGACACCGAGTGATTATTTGCCCTCAAAAGGCAGTAGCTTTGATGTCTCTAATCATAATGATTACTTTTCGGGAATAGGCTTTTTCTCAAAACAAGAACTGGCCAATGGCGATACAGATTCTTTCACAATTGATTTAACAAATAATACCAATATCGAAGCAGATCATTATTTAGAGGTGAATGTTTTTTATCATGATTTATATTCAATCATGAAAATAGGCATGGATATAACTAGTCCTATGGGAACAACATTAGTAGAACCAACCATCGATTCCGATGGTAATCCTTACTTGAATCTCACTTCAAAAGTTCTTTTGGATAATTCTGTGATGGCCAATAATAATTTTACGATTACTTTAACTGCAGCAACTATTGATGATCATGTTAGTGATTTGGCCGGGGATTTAGATGCTGCAAATGATTTTTCTAAGTCCGATCATTTTCCTTCCTATAATGATTATGGGAGAGCTGAAGCGGTGTATTTATTTACATATAGAATATTAAAAAAGGTTGGCAGTAGTTACGAAGATGTATCAGAAATAACTAAAATAAGCTCTCTTGATAATAGTTCATGCACAGAAGGACCAAATACGGTAGCGATTCGTTCAGGAATAAATAAAGACAACGGGCGTAAACATATTGAAAAAAAGAAAGCTCCCGCGCTATTGGCGTGTGGCAGCATTGGTGCTAACGATCCACCTGGTGGAGGGGGGCATCCATTAATATCCATGTGCTTTGGACTGATAATGGTTTTGGCCACAAATTTTAACCTGATTAAAAAACTAAGTTAAATAATAAAAACTTGGTTATCTGCTTACAAAATAGGATAATGAATTAAAACTTTTTCTCGGGTGGAGATTATGAAAAAGATTTTAATCATTAATATATTATTTCTTTGTAATTGTATTTTTGGGCAAGGCCTTCTTGATGAAAGAATTCGTCAAATTTCTAACAAAAAGCGTTCAGTTTATTTGGATAGAGGGATATTCCATAACGGTGGTCCTAAGCATTCAGCGACATTAAAAGCGGTAAGGCATTCATATACGAAAAAACTCGGTTATGAGAGAGTTGTTTTTGATTTTAACACAAAAGAAACACCTCGGATTTATGGTAATATAAATGGCCTGCAGAAGAAGCTCTATTTGGACTTTTTTAAGACGACAGTTGGTAACAATATTGCTTCATTTGGAAAAAGTATATATGTTGATTCTCTCAACTTTTTCCCGATAGATAAAGATAGTTTATCTGTAGAGTTAGTTTTTAAAAAAAAGGTCTCAGTTGATATTTTTAGTTTAGAAAATCCTGGCAGACTTGTCATTGATGTTAAAAATTAAGGAAGACTTATGAATAAATCAGATAATACATATGAATCCGAAGACTATGAAGTTGAAGTAAATCAATACAAAGAATCAACTGAAGAATTTCCAAAAGATGTTGTGATTATTCCTATAATGAATAGTCCTATTTTCCCAGGGATGATTGCTCCAATCATTCTTACAGAGGATAAGTTTACCCCTGAGCTGGATAGTTATTTACTGTCATCAGGATTTGTCGCCCTAAATCTTGTCAAGTCAGACCTTAAAGATGATGAAGGTGAATTTATCGAGGAAGAAAATATCGACTTCGATACGAGAGAAATAAGATCTAATGATATTTATAAAGTAGGAGTTCTGTGCAAGGTTGTTAAAAAATTAAAACTACCTGATGGATCTGTAAATGTATTAGTTCACGGTGTAAAAAGATATAGAGCTTCAAAGTTTATTCAAGAAAGCCCTCTTATTAAAGCAAAAGTGGAAGTTTTTGATGATATTTTAGAATCAGATGAAGAGTTAGATGCATATACAAGATCTGTTATTAATCAGGTTAAAAAACTTAGTGAAATAAATCCTCTTTTTAATGAAGAGATGAAGCTCGCGATTCTTAATTCTCCTTCACCAGGAGCTCTCGCTGACCTCGTGGCCTTTGCGATTTCTTTAGATATACCAGAGGCGCAAGATTTTTTAGAGACCTTGGTTGTTAAAAAAAGGTTTGCAAAATTATTAGTTTATTTGAAAAGAGAGATGAATGTTTTGGACATTCAAAAGAAAATTTCAGATGAGGTAAATGATAAAGTTAATCGCTACCAAAGGGAATATTTTTTAAGAGAGCAATTAAAAGTAATTCGTTCCGAATTAGGGATGGAAGAAGATGAAAAATCGAGAGATTTAAAAAAGATTAATGAAAAAATTAATACGATAGGATTGCCTGAAGATGCTTTGGCCGCAGCCAAAGAAGAGCTTGAGAGGTTAGAAGTTATCCCCGATAGCTCTCCAGAATATAATGTTGCTAGAACTTATTTAAATTGGCTTATTGACTTGCCTTGGGATGTCGAAACTAAAGAGGAAGTTAATATTGATAAGGCCACTAAAGTTCTAGAGAAGGATCATTATGGATTAGAGAAGGCAAAAGAGAGAATTTTAGAATTTTTGGCAGTACGTAAGCTTAAACCCCAATATGATGGGACAATTTTATGTTTAGCCGGTCCTCCCGGCGTTGGGAAGACATCATTGGGTCGAAGTATTGCCGATTCAATGGGGCGAGAGTTTTATCGCTTTAGTCTCGGAGGAATGCGAGACGAGGCAGAAATAAAGGGGCATAGGAGAACCTATATCGGGGCAATGCCTGGCAGAATCTTGCAAGCGATGAAACGGGTTGGTGTTAATAATCCTGTTATTATGTTGGATGAAATTGATAAATTAGGGGCGTCTTTTCAAGGTGACCCTGCGAGTGCTTTATTGGAAGTTTTAGACCCTGAGCAAAACACTACTTTTATAGATAATTATCTTGATGTTCCTTTTGATTTATCTAAAGTTCTATTTATTGCCACCGCAAATTATATAGGAAATATTCCAGAACCATTATTAGATAGAATGGAAGTCATTGAGTTAAGTGGCTATAGTATTGAAGAAAAAATTACAATTGCCACAAAGTGGATCATTCCAAAACAAATAAAAAAGCATGGCCTGAAAAAGAGTGATGTTAAGTTTAGTACGCCAGTATTAAAAAAACTGATCTCTGATTATGCGAGAGAGCCTGGCGTAAGGGTGATGGAGCAATATGTTGCGAAATTATGCCGAAAGGCCGCATTAGAGAAAGTGAGTAAAAAGCGATTTAAAAGCTTTATTCCTAAAATTCAGGAACTAGAAAATTATTTAGGTAGCGCAAGGTTTCATACAGAAATGTCTGAGAAGGGCCTAAGGCCCGGTGTTGTAACAGGTTTGGCCTGGACATCCTATGGCGGACAAATCCTTTTTATTGAAACATTACCATTAAAGGGTAAGGGTGATTTAAAATTGACCGGACAAATGGGCAACGTCATGAATGAATCGGCGAATATTGCTTATAGCTATATTAAAAGCCATTTACAGGAAGACGCAGAAAAAAATAAGAAGAATCAAAAGTCTTCTGACTTTCTTGCCAGTCATGAAGTTCATTTACATCTACCAGCAGGAGCCACGCCAAAAGATGGTCCTAGTGCCGGGATTACGATGGCACTTGCTCTTTATAGTTTGGCCAAAGGCAAAAAGGTTAGGGCAGGCCTTGCCATGACCGGAGAATTAAGCTTAACTGGGAAAGTCATGCCGGTTGGCGGTATAAAAGAAAAGGTTTTGGCCGCAAAGCGGGCCGGTATTAAATCTGTGATTTTACCAAAAGAAAATGAAAAGGATTTAAATGAGGTACCTGAAAGGCACCGTAAGGGAATGAGATTTTTCCCTGTCGCTCATTTTGACGAAGTGTTGCAAATAGCAATGAAATAAAAAAAGGGAAGCTTTAAGCTTCCCTTTTTTTATAATAATTTTGGATAGATTTAGAATTCGTCAGAGTCATATTCACTAATAGGAGCATGCTTTACCTTACCTGCGGCAATCTCTCTCAAGGCAGTAACAACTTCTTTATTTTTAGAACGTACAAGTGAATCTTGCCCTTCTCTAAGTTGCTTCACTCTCTTTGTCGTGAGGTGAACTAGCTCATAACGATTTTCGACTTTTTCTAAACAATCTTCAATAGTAATACGGGCCATAATTGATTCCTTGCGTAAGCATTTGAGGGCAAATATATGATGTTTTTATTCATATTACAATATGCAAAGGTAAATAAACCAGAAAAATATTAAATGATAGGAAGTTACCTAGATTAACGACGGGTAACCCGCTGTCAATAAGATTAGTTTTGCTTTGCCGTGAAGTAATTGACAGATTATATGTTCAAGTTGTGAAATAAGTGGCCTCCTTTATTTTGATCGCCTAACAAAAAATCCCTTTTTGAGATAAGTTCTTCCTACTATTGGAGAAATAATGAAAAAAGGTCGGCTTATTTATTGTCTTGTGACAGCAAAAACTAGTAGGGATGGGTTTACTGAGTTCGGGTTTCGTGGGCATTTGGGAGGTGTTAAGTTATCGAAAATAAAGGGCGAGCTCCAAGGTCGAGCGCCTTTCATTGAGGGAGATAATTATATAATAGGCCTAAGATTTGAAAAAATAGAGGGTGAAGTTCTTTATGGTCGGATATTAAGCTTTAGAAATACGAATAACCTAGAGGCAATATTTAACTGCTCTTAAATTTATGATTCCTTAAATATAATTAACTTTGGGAGTTAATATGGATATAAATTTAGAAGAGCATATTACAGAAGAACGAAAGCTACTTCATGACTTATCAAATAAAATTTTAGTGGCCAATGGCATGCTCACCCTGGTGAAGAAAAGTACGGAAAAAACAGGTGAAATGTCTGAGCAGGAGACTGAACGCTTAGAAAAATGCCAGATATCCCTTAAGGAAATTACTGAGCTGGTTAAAGCGAGACGAGAAAAAATATATAACGTTTTAGGAATTAATTAATCCTTTAACTTAACACCGACAAGGTCACCAATCATAAAATTATTAATCTCAAACATAGGTGATTTGATATTATCCCCTAACTTGGATAAGTCGCATATGGCCGTGTTATCCTCGGAGTGGATAACTTTTAGCTCTCCAATTTTGACCCGGTAACTAAAGCGCTTTTTTGTTTGATAGGGATCTAATCGAGAAATAATTCGAAAAACATCTAATTCTGACCCTTGCTTGAGTCCCTGTTTTTCTCCCATATTGACGTAAAAATTCTTTTTAATAACCTCGTCAGGTTCTCCCATAGGAATATCCTGGGCCACATTAAAGATAATATAATCCTTACTGTGGACAGGGCCAAAAGAGGCCAGGGAGACCCATAATAGAGTCAGTGCTAGGAAGCTAATTCGATTCATCATATCTCCAGAAACACCAAGGGGGGTTGCAGGCCTTAGGGGTCTCCATATTCCGAATCGGCAATTATTTCATTAATGATTATAGTTAATGAGAAAATAGCTATGAGAAGGGCAATATATGCCTTATTCAAATCTCAAGTATTTAATATTGTTATAGATAAGATTTGAATGTCTGAAGTTAAGTAAACGCTTGTGGTAAAGGATATAGCTTCTTGCATAATACTCCATAATCCATGGAAGGTCTTGATTGATGATTTTTTCCATCTCTTTCATAAGCGAATGCTTTTCTGGCCCTTCATTTAGAAGTCGCATTTTGGAGAATAAGTGATCAAATTTTTTATTACTATAAAAAGTGGCATTGGGACCAGGAGAGTGGTTTTTAGAGATTAATAATTGAAGAACATTTTCAGCATCGGGATAATCAAGGGCCCAGCCATCTTGCCAGAATTGTAATTGTCCATTTCGTGACTTTTGCAGAAAGCTGGGAAAAGTATTAGTAACGACCTTGACCTTTATATTAATTTTTTCAAGCTCTTGCTTTATAAACTGTGCCTGTTGCCGGTTTGTTGCACTCGTTCCACGTACATCATAGGTTAGGATTGGGAGGCCTTTGCCTCCAGGATAGCCTGCCTTTTTAAGAAAATCTTTGGCCAGGGCGAGGTCATATTTATAAGGGAGTTTAGCTGAAGGGTCATAACCGGGAATCCCTGGAGGATAGATTGAGTTCGCCTTTTGCCCAATATTATTTGTAAAAACTTGGATATACCTTTTAATGTCTAGGGCATGAGCAATGGCCAACCGTAGGTTTTTATTTTTTCCAACGATAGGATCTTTCATATTAAAGCTTAGCCACCAATATGTGAGAGTGGGAAAAGTTTGGAGTCGTTTTCCTTGCTTGTATAATTCTTTATTAAGTTTTCCAAATTTGTCTATCGCGGCGTTAAAATTATCTTTTGGTATGTTAGCAAGAAGGTCAATCTTATTAGAGCCAAAATTAAGCCAGCGGGTGCTAGATTCTTTAATGATTCTATAGGTGATATTTTCGATAAAGGGGATGGTTTTTCCTGCATCCTTGAGAAGGCCACGATTATTTGCAAGTCTATCTCCTTCTCCAGGGTAATGGGCTTCACGATACTTTTCGAATCGCTTCAGATTGATTCCAGATAATTGATTATATTTTATAAGCTTGTAGGGGCCAGTACCAATGATCCGAGTATTAAGAATATTGTCATATTTCTCCACCGCCTCTATAGGAATGGGGGAGGTAAAGCTTAAGGCAAGGGCGAAAAGCATTTGTGGATAAGGGTCTTTCAATTTAATGATAAGAGTATGGTCGTCTGGAGTCTGAAGACCTTCAATTTCTAAACTTTTAAATTTACTAAAATCACTTTTGGCTTTATTGCGAAATTCATTAAGGCCTACAATTTTACGATCAAATAACCACCAGCCATTACTATTTGTCGGCTTAAAGGCCAATCTTTTAATTTGGGTAACAAAATCTTGGGCCTTGAGAAACCGAGGTTTGCCATTAAAGGCAGGATCGTCATGGTACAGAATGTTTTTTTTGATTTTAATTTCGTAAACTTTACCATCTTCACTAATTTTTGGCATGGATTCAGCGAGAAGAGGTTGGAGGGTATAAGGTCTTTTAAGGTAATGGTATTCATATAATTGCTCGTAACCTTGATAGACAACTGATGCTGAGATCGTATCATATGAATTTGCGGGATCTAGCGTACTGACCTCTCCAGAGAGAGAAAGTCGCAAAGTGTTCTTTGGACTACTCTCTCCTTTTTTTGGGGAGCAAGAAAGAAGAATGGAGCTGAGAATACAAAAAGTAATTAACCAATATTTCATACTAGGCCTGAATCTCTTCTTGGATATATGTGGATACTTTTTCTTGAAAAATAGAGATATCGGTGAGGTCACAAGAGCCTTGCGCCATATCCGGTTTTCCCCCTCCTCGTCCATTAAATTCCTGAAGAACATTTCGAAGTATTTCTTGAGATTGAATGGGATTTTTCTTTTTAGAGCACCTTAGAAGGGCCGATAGTTTTCCTTTATTGATACAGGTCAACAGAATAATCCCCTCTGGGTATAGATCCATAAAATTATCGGAAAGCTGCCTTAAATTACTTCCCTCGGAAACTTCTAAGGAAAGAAAAGGGTGTCCTTTTAGATCAGCTGGGTTATTAAAAAGATCTTTACTTTGAAGGGAATTAATTTGCTCATTAAGAGAATTAATTATTTTCTTTTGCCGCTTGAGGTCTTTATTAAGAGCATTTAGCTTTTCGAAAATATCATCTTCTTTAGCAGAGACCTCTATTTCTATTTTGCCGAGAATATTACTGCGATTAACTAGACGTTTGATGGCAGAATGACCTGTAACAGCTTCAATTCTGCGTACACCAGTGCTTAAAGAACCTTCGGAGGTAATATTAAAAAGACCGATATCAAAGGTATTAGACACGTGGATTCCCCCACATAATTCTGTGGAAAAGTCGCCCATGCTCATGACCCGTACGTCGTCGCCATACTTTTCTCCAAAGAGGGCCATCGCTCCTTTATCAAGGGCCTGGTTCATACTCATGACTTCTCCTGAGACATTCAAACCTTCTTGAATTTTAGCATTAACGAGCTCCTCAATTTTCTGTATTTCGTTTTTGTTGAGCCCTTGTGGGTGTGTAAAGTCAAAGCGAAGTTTATCCGGAGTTACTAGTGAGCCCGCTTGCTTGACGTGATTACCTAATATCTTAATAAGAGCAGATTGGAGGAGGTGGGTTGCGGAGTGGTTTTTTGCCGTTTGGTCGCGTAAGTTCGTATTGACTTGTAGCGAATACTGGGAACCTTCTTTAAGGCCATCTTTTGTATTAGTGATATGGACATGAAGGTCAGGAATAGGTTTTTGAGTGTCCAGAATATCAATGTTATCGCCATTGGCATTGATGACTATTCCTTGGTCTCCAACTTGCCCACCAGACTCCCCATAAAAGGGAGTTGACGAAAAAATAAGTCCAAATTTATTTTCTAATTCGAGAATTTTAAGTAGCTTGGATTGAGCAGAAACTTCTTTGTACCCGGTAAATGTAGTCGCGCCACATTCTTCTAATACTTGATGGAAAATTTTCTCTTCACCAAAGGTCTTCCCTTTCCAGGATTTACGGGAGTCTTCCTTTCTTAATTGCATCGATTGGTTAAAGCCTTCATGGTCAATGGTGACTCCGTGTTCCCCAGCAATGATTTCAGTGAGGTCCAAAGGAAAGCCATAGGTATCATAGAGCTTAAAGGCCGCCTCACCTTTAAGAACCTTATTTTCAACATCATTTTTAAGAGCAGTAGCAAGATATTTAAGACCAGTGTCTAAGGTCTCTAAGAATTTTGACTCTTCAAGTTCTAGAAATTTAATCGCAAGTTCTTTATTGGCCAGGTTTTGAGGGTATTCCTCTCCAAGAGTTTCAAGTACTGTTGGTACTAATTGTGCCATGCTATTTTTTGGTGCCTCTAAGTTTTTAAGATGGCGAACGGCACGGCGAATAATTCGTCTTAAAACATATCCGCGTCCTTCGTTGCTGGGAATTACACCATCTGTTATAAGCATGGTAGAAGACCGGATATGGTCAGCAATGATACGAAAGCTCGATTGATATTTAGGGTCAGTATATTTTTTTCCTGAAAGTTTTGATAACTTATTAAGAATCGGTTCGAAAATATCGGTATCGTAGTTCCAATACTTACCTTGCATGACCGCCGCAATTCTTTCTAGGCCCATGCCGGTGTCGATTGATGGGTTGGGCAGAGCTGCTTTTCCATCTTTGGTTTTCTCATACTGCATGAAGACTAAATTCCAGATTTCAACATAGCGTAATTCATCATCGAGAATATCACCGTCTTCTTTGATAACAAGTCCTGGGGTGGTATGCTCTTCGCCATGATCATAAAATATTTCACTACAAGGGCCGCAGGGACCAACTTCACCCATTTCCCAGAAATTGTCCTTATCTCCTTTTTTAAAAATGCGGTCAGCGGAGAGTCCGACGTCTTTAATCCAAATGTCTCTGGCCTCATCATCTGAATAATGGACAGTGACGTATAATTTACTGGGGTCAATCTTGAGTTCTTTGGTAATAAAATCCCAAGCAAATATAATCGCCTCTTTTTTGAAGTAGTCACCAAATGAAAAATTACCTAGCA
This sequence comes from Bacteriovoracaceae bacterium, assembly GCA_041586955.1. GTDB lineage: Bacteria > Bdellovibrionota > Bacteriovoracia > Bacteriovoracales > Bacteriovoracaceae > JBFGZE01. Next base: position 8,260 of record JBFGZE010000038.1, on the reverse strand, counting down.
TTTCAAAAAAGGTATGGTGACGAGCAGTGAAACCCACATTTTCGAGGTCGTTATGCTTGCCCCCTGCGCGCACACATTTTTGAATAGATGTTACTTTTTTATTTTTTGGTGTGGCGTTTCCCGTAAAATAATCTTTGAATTGATTCATTCCGGCGTTGGCAAATAAAAGAGTCTCGTCGTTGGTAAGGACGAGTGGGGATGATGGAATTTTAGTATGGTTTTTTGAATTGAAAAAATTAGTAAACTTTTCTCTAATTAATTGAGCCTTCATTTTTTGCCTGCCTTAATACATTTAAGGGTCCTTGCCCTACTGGGGGGAAACCACGGTCTGTGTAACAGCGCTAATCTATCATACCTTCAACAGCTTTTAAATTTTTAGGGGAGGGAAATACGACTTAAAATCGCTCCTGAATGATATCGAGACACTCTGTGTCATGGTAGCCTTTGCTCATAAGGTATCGGATAAGTTTATGGCGAGTTTTAAGACGCTTTTCTTCGCTATCCAGATCATTATCTGTAAGGTGGCGCGTTTTCTTTTCGATCAGATCACGGATTAATTGGTCCAATGATAGGTCATAGTCAGAAAATATAGTGAGAATGTACTCTTGATCGATAGAAACATGCTCTTCGGCCAATTTACTCTGGATATAGCGAGGATGATAACCCTTGAGCATTAGGCCTTTGACACGTGCTTCGATATAGAAATCCTCTCGTAGCCAGCGCTTATTGATAAGATATTCGATAACAGCATCTGTTTCAGCTTCAGGGCAGTCATGAGAAAACAGTTTTTCTCTGAGTTTAAATTGGGAATAGCTTTTCTTTGCAAGTAGCTTAACGGCCAATTGATAAGTTTTTGTGTTTTCGTGCATAAAAAAATAGGAGGAATCTGTTATTCAGCAGAATCCTCCCCTATATTATTAAGCTATTGTAGGGTCTTTTTACTTTTTTTACCGGCTGCTTTTTTCGCAACAGGTGCTACAACTTCTTCAATAACTTCACCTGTTTGAGGGTCAAAATTTGTGTCAGGATCTGCAATAAGTCCATTTTTTGCAAGAATTTTATTTTTAATTTCCTCAAGAATATCAGGGTTTTCAGTGAGGAATCTTTTTGAATTTTCTCTACCCTGACCAATTTTGCCATTATTATAGGAGAACCAAGCTCCGGCCTTTTCAACAATACCCTGGTCGACAGCGAGATCAAGAATAACACCATTCTTAGAAATTCCCTCGCCAAACATGATATCAAATTCAATGACTTTAAAGGGAGGGGCGACTTTGTTCTTTACAACCTTAATCTTGGTTCTGTTACCAATGTATTGATCACCATCTTTAATGGCACCAGCTTTTCTAATGTCTAAACGAACTGAGGAATAAAATTTAAGGGCATTTCCACCAGTTGTTGTCTCAGGGTTGCCAAACATAACTCCAATCTTCATACGAAGTTGGTTAATGAAAATAACAGTCGTATTGGAGCGGGAAATGGAGCCTGTCAATTTACGAAGGGCCTGGGACATAAGGCGAGCTTGTAACCCCATATGGCTATCGCCCATATTACCTTCAAGTTCTGCTCTAGGTGTTAGTGCAGCAACGGAGTCGATAATAAGAAGGTCAACGGCACCGGAGCGGACAAGCATATCTGTGATTTCTAATGCTTGTTCTCCACTGTCGGGTTGGGAGATTAATGTATTAGGAACGTCAACGCCAAGCTTTTCCGCGTAATTAGTATCGAGGGCATGTTCCGCATCAACGAAGGCGACTGTACCACCTTGTTTTTGACATTCGGCCGCAATGTGGAGAGTGAGAGTCGTTTTACCGGAAGATTCAGGGCCATAAATTTCAATGATACGTCCTTTTGGAATACCACCAATGCCAAGGGCAAGGTCTAGGCTGAGGCAACCAGTGGGGATTGCAGGGACTTTCTCTGCTTGTTGCTGTCCATCGAGTTTCATGATGGCGCCTTTACCAAATTGCTTTTCAATAGAGGCCAAGGCCAAGTCGAGTGCTTTATCCTTATTGTCTTGTTGTGATGATTTAGAAACGGCCATGATTAATCTCTCCTTTATAGTCCATATTCCTTATGGTTCATTAAACTTAGCATTGGGAAATCTAAACTTGCATTCAAATAATATACAAAAATGGGAAATCTAAGTAATATTCAAGTGTTCAAATTTGTTTAGCTAGATTTTGGTCGTTTAAAATCTTTTCCCCGAATGTATACATAGTTTTAGCGTAAGTGATGCGTAAGTCAAGGAAGAATCTACAGAAAAAGATAAGCGCAGGCTTGACACGATGCGCCGGCATAAAGGGCAGCGGCCACGTCATCGATCATCACTCCGAAGCCATTGTGAATTTTTTGATCAAAGAGTTTAATAGGCCAAGGCTTTATAATGTCAAAAAGCCGGAAAAATAAAAAAGTGAGTACAAGCGTCAAGTATGGTTCGAATTTGGGACAGATCATCCATGTAAGATAAATACCAACAACTTCATCGATCACAATCCAGCCTGGATCATGAATGCCTTCTTCCTTTTGAAACATATCGATCAGAAATGATGATGCAGCAACTAGAATAATGGTGAAGGGCATTAGTAAAACCCAGGGAATACTCAACAATTCTAGCGGGATTAACGTTATTGTGGCGAGAAGGCTACCCCAAGTTCCAGGCGCAATAGGCATTAGGCCAGAACCGAAAAAAGATAGAAAAAAAACAATGGGTTTTTTTAGACTTGGTGCATTTTCCTCTTTCATAGTTGCTCGCTATAATGGCCTAGATATAAACATTACTCAAATATAGCATGAAAATATATGGAAAATAGACCTAATTATCTACAAAGCTTGTTGTTCGACTGGGACTTAATGAATGTCATCATTGGAGGTAAGTCGGCCCTGGATTCAAAGTTTTTTTTAACCACAGTTAAAGATATGACTGAGGTCCACCGATTTTTGGAGGGCTATGGGATCAATCCTAAGGACCCGATCAGCCAAGCAGAGCTTTTCGGAAATTTTCAAGAGGCCTTACAGTTTATTAAGCGGTATTTTCTAAAAGAGGGAAATCCCGATGGCCTCGATTTAAAAATTCCTAATAGAATATTTATGATCACTGATGTGAGTGATCTTTTTCTACTCGCTACCGAAAGAAAAGATGGGGGAGACGATGAAAATGTTTTATGGGCCGAAGTTATTCTAAAAGTGATGCATACAGTGCTGCATATCGATAAGGATATTCGGTCAAATTATTTCAGTGCGACACAGACCCAGATATTTGATCGTTATTATAAGTATATTCATCGCGATAGTGATCAAAAGCTTTTTCTTGGTAAGAAACGGGATGATCAGGGGATTCCTTTAGTTGATTTTGAAACGAAATCTAAAAAATCACGAGACAGTGTCATTATTAAGTTATTACATAAGGCAGAGAATGTCGCAGAGGAGCTTTTTGACAGAGTGGGGATTCGAATTATTACTGAAAATAGGATTGATACTTTAAGAGTCATGAAATTTCTCTTAGAAGAAAATGTTATCATTCCTCATAATATAAAACCGAGTCGCTCTATTAATAATCTTTTTGACCTTGAAAAGTTTAGACCTAAATATGGAAAACTAATCAAAATGGCCTTGCGAAATGACTTGTCGAGAGAGCGTTTTTTACAGGCCGCCAATCGTGAACTATTAGACTGTCCCATTTCAGATGGAGATGCAAAGAATATTCATTCTTCGAAGGGCTACCAATCGTTACAATTCACCTGTCGCCAATTAATCAAATTTCAAAATCCATTTTTTAAAGAGTTTAAAGAATTGAGAGAAGAAGCAAAAACATTAAAAGATGAGTCTGCTTTTGCTCAAAAAGTATTAAATATTGATTACTCAATTTTGTCTAAGAATATAAGATTTTTCTATCCATATGAGGTACAGATTGTCGATCAAATGGGCCATCAAATAAATACCGAGGGCGAAGCTTCTCATGCTGAGTATAAAAGATCTCAGGTCAAGGCAGCAATGTTGAGAGTCTTTCGGCCTTTATTGGAGGCCAAAAATATAGATACTAACCGTCTATGAATGATAAAATCTTTTCGTTGATAGTATCGGGAAAATCGACTTGTGGTACGTGAGAGCCATCTTTAATGAGATAAAATTGGCAATTGGGTAAAAGTTCGATTAGAAATTGTTGAGTGTGATTTGGAATCACTTTATCCTTATCCCCTCCCATTACAAGTGCCGGAGTTTTCATTGTCTCGAGGGACGAACCAATGTTATGATTTTTCATCTCTTCCATCAGGTGGAAAAAAAGCTTTTGCGGAAGCTCGCTGATCTTTTGCATATAAACTTTAACAAACTCATCAGAGGTTTTTTTCATATTAAACCCACCACTTCTTACAAAATATCGTGCAACGGGGTTTTTATAGGTATTTTTCCATATAAATTTAAAAATCTGCTGGTAACTCTTTTCGAAGTTGACAATAAAAGGTGAAACTAAATCAACAATATTAGTATCAAACATAATCTCGTGTGGGGGAAGTACTGTTCCTGAGATCAATACCATCTTTGAAATATTTTTAGGGTATAACCTTGCGTACTCGAGGGTTACATTAACACCCATACTGTGACCTAGGTGAATCGCATCTTTAAAATTGAGATGCTTTAATAATCCATCGATATCATGACTCATTTCGACAAAATTACAGTCTTTAAGGTCTGCTGTTCCTTCAGATTCAAAGTGAAAGCGGTAATCATGGACAAGTATAGGAAATCCCTTTTCATGAAAAAAGGGGATCTGATATTTCCAATGGTTTACATTACAGACGAGGCCATAATTGAAAATAAGTAATGGCCTTTTAAAATGTTTAATATTGTTACGCTCAAAGTTTATGCCATAACTTATGGCCGGGCGATCATCTTTTTTGAAAAGTGAATAATTTAAAATATTATCGATTGATTTCATATTCGATTTCTAGGAGAGTTTGTTCAAGTTTAAGTAGTATGTCTTTTCTTTCTGGAAAATTCTCTAAGACCTCAGCAATTGGGTCTCTGGATAAATCATTTTGATCAAAGGAAAAATCTTGAATGGTTATTTTATTGTCACCGAAGCTTATTTCATCATCCTTTTGAATCGGGTATTTACCATTGGATTTTTTACCATTTATGGAAAAAAAAGATTGATTCATATTATGAACTGTTAAGATATTTTTATTATTAACTTCAATATTGATATGAATAGGATTAAGGGATTTATCTCTTATTCTAAAGAGAGAATCTTCACGACTTCCAATAGACAATCGATTGAATTGAAATATAAATGTGCCAATTGCTAAAGGATCGCTAGAATGGTCTATTCGTATAGATATCATAAACCTATTGTACGTCGTGTTGAGATAAAATTAAATAGTGATTGTGACTTCATTTTTATTAATGAGGTGGGAAAAATTTTCCTCAAGGTCGATTAGGTTATCGTTTAGCATTTGCTCTAAATCTGATCGAGACTCCTCTAAAGTGATATAATCGCTTATGATATTGGCAAGAATATGAGGTCTGTCCTTGCCTGATTGGTTAGTACCAAATAAATCACCTTCTCCCCGTATAAGCAGATCTTCTTCAGCAATTTTAAAACCATCTTTTGTTGTTTCTAATATTTCGAGGCGCTGTAGACTGGATTTAGAGAGTTGTTTATCGATGACAAGAAAGCAAAAACCTGGTTTTTCTCCACGACCGACACGGCCTCTTAATTGATGGAGAGAACTAAGGCCGAATCTTTCTGGGCCCATAATCGCCATGATTGTTGAATTGGGTACATTAATTCCAACCTCAATTACACTGGTTGAGATGAGAATATCTATTTCTCTCCTTTTAAATTGAAGAAAGATATCATTTTTTTCATTTGATGGAATCTTCCCATGCAGAGTTTTTATTCTTTGATAAGGAAAAAAGTGTCTAAATCGATCTTCAACTTTGTTAATGTTAAGCATATCGACTTCAGGATTATCTTCAATTGCGGGAGCGACGATATAGGCCTGCTCTCCCATCGATAGCCTGGTATTCAAAAAATTAAGGAAAGGGCCAAAGGTATCTTGAGTGACGATTTTTGTCTTAGTTCCTTTGCGGTTGGATGGAATCGATTTAATGGTGGTAATATTAAGGTCTCCATATTGAGTTAGACTCAAGGATCTGGGAATAGGTGTTGCTGTCATGATAAGGCAATGACAACCTCCCGATTTCTCAATTAAACGCAATCGTTGCTGAACTCCAAATTTATGTTGTTCATCAATGATGGCCAGTCCTAGATTTTTAAACTTAACTCCATCCTGTATTAAAGAATGGGTTCCAATGATGATATCAATATTACCTGATACCAGTTCGTTATAAATAATTTGTTTTTCGCTTTTTTTATTACTTCCTCTTAATAATTCAACTCGCAAACCCTTATCTTTAAATACCTCTTTAAAGGTCAAGAAATGTTGGAGTGCCAGCGATTCAGTTGGACACATGATGGCCGTTTGGAACCCATTTTTACCGAGAGAGTAAGCAGCAGCGATAGCAAGAGATGTTTTCCCACAGCCGACATCACCCTGAACGAGCCTCATCATAGGGGTAGCAGCACTCATATCTTTTAAAATCTCTATGATGGCACTTTTTTGGTCTGTTGTTAGTTGGTAAGAAAAAAGAGGGGTAATTTCTTCGAGAGAAATATTATTAGGGATGGTTGGGGCCTGGTATTTTTCATAACTCTGTTTTCTCAAATGACATTTAATATGGTCGTGCAGAAACTCTTGATAAATAAGACGTTTTTTTGCTCGCTCCTTGTTGGCCATAAAGTCTTGTGGTGGGAACTTCCCATGGAATATGTTAAATGACTCACCAAGGTTAAGCATATTTCTTTTACAGAGAAATTTCTCAGGGAGGGGATCGTGGATATTATCCCAGAGGTATTGAGGTATTTTTTCTAGCGTTTTCTTAATATGAAGGGGACTAACTTTATTAATTGTTGGGTAGACAGGCTCAATCGTTTGGAATTGACCACTTTGTCCAGTGCTAATTTGTTGGTACTTTTCTTTATTCAGCTCAATAAAGTCAGGGTTTATTATTTGGTATTGACTGTTAAAAACCTTTGCTATGCCTGTGAATGATAAATAAGAGGCAGACTCTAGTTGAGAAGAAAGGCCTGGATAGGAATTGAACCACTTTAGTTTTATCGTTTGGGAGCTAAACTTATCCTGAATATAGACATCAATATTTTTTAGATAGAATCGATTCTTGATTTTTTTTCCGGAAGGTTGAGCATTGACAGAGATGATCTTACCGGCGCCTTTAAACAATTGATCACTTGATAATGAGGTAAAGGGAGAAATATAGGGGACTTTTTTCCAATTTCTAGGGAGAATCCAAATGAGGTCGTTTAAATTGTGAATGCCAGCAGCTTCAAGCGAAGCTGCCGTTTTTGTTTTACTTTTAAATAAGGAGGAAAGGGGAGAGTGCCAATTTAAATTAGACATACTCAAAGGATTCAATTTCATATTCTCGATCGCCTTTTGGGGCTTTCACTATGACCGTGTCTCCTTCTTCTTTTCCGATAAGCGCCTGACCAAGAGGACTATTAAAGGAAATTTTACCTTGCTTCATGTCTGATTCTTCTTCGCCTACAATTTTGTAGGTAACGCTTGAATCTTTTTCTATATCGAGAATGGTAACGCTCGCACCGAAGACAATAATATCATTAGTGATGAGCGATACGTCGATTACCTGACAGGATGCGACGACGCTTTGTAATTGAGCGATACGGCCTTCAAGAAGTGCCTGTTTTTCTTTTGCCGAATGATATTCTGCATTTTCCTTGAGGTCACCCAATTCTCTTGCTTCTGAGATGGTGACTTTCAGTTCTTCGCGTTCCACTTTGATTAATTGGTCCAGTTCAGCTTGAATTTTTTGAAAACCTTCTTTCGTAATAGGATTGCTTCTTTGCATAATAACCTCAGTTAAATTTAAATAATGCGTCCGCAGCAGACAATAATTCGTCTTTACTTGTTTGGTCGCCATTCGTCGACCTTAGCATATAATGATCACAGAAATTAGCTCTTTCTTTTTCAATATTCCTTTCGGCCATAGGTTCTTTGCATTCATTATAGCTTTTAGGGTCGTAAAAGTGGCACATTTTACAGCAACGGAGCGATGCTCCACAGTGGTCGCATTCATCATGACGACCAATTTTATGATCTTTTGTAAAGCTTATCTCTTTATTACATTTATAGCAGGATAATAATGATGAGTTTTCGGG
>JBFGZE010000037.1:0-28577 GCA_041586955.1 Bacteriovoracaceae bacterium | reverse complement strand
CCTTAATTTGAAAGTTAGTTTCTTAATTCTAATCTTTAGCAATTTCGTGGTATTGACGTGCTTTCCACTATAGCGAACTTTAGCATGAATTGTTAATCTCCATGGGTTGACTTCAGGAGTACCTATAACCGCTCCCGACTCGTCAATCTTATAAAACTTAAGCGGATAATTTAAAATATTATTTTTAACAATAGTTGCACTCAAAACCTTAAGTTTTTTATCTTTATTTTCCTCTAGTTCCTTGGCCACGAGAGCACTAAGTTCATTCGTAACCCTTTTGGCCAGAGTCGGTCTCAGGTTTACAAACATATTTTGAATTTCTGTGTTCAAAACATTTACATCTTTTGCAAACAAACTAAAATAACTAAAGAAAACTAAAATCGCCACAACTCGTTTCATAAATACCTCTTATTTGGCCAACCTAACAAAAGTGGCCGAAATAGGCGACCTTAAAAGTAACTTTTACAAAAAAAGGCCCATTAGAATAAGCTAAAGGTAGTCAGCTACTGACCAATCATTTGCCTTATAAGATTAACTATTTCAGTCTTTTGATAATTTTCTCCGGTAACAAGGAGAGATGGGAGGGTTATCCTTTTTTTAATCGGCTGATCTTTCAATAATTTAATTGCCAAAGAAGTACTTTGATAACCCATCTCTACAGGATCTTGTAAAATAAGTGCTTTAACCATCCCCTCTTTGAGGGCATTATAAATTGTTTTATTAATGTCAAAGCCTGCTAAAATAAGGTCTTTTCGATTGAGACGTTTAGTTGCGCGAATAACTCCCTCCATAGTGGACTCATTAGGAGCAAAAATCCCAACGATACCGGGAGTCAGTTTCAGACTATCAAGTGTATGATGGAGTGAAGAACGAACTTTGGCCACTCCTTGGTTATTAGTAACAATATGAATATTTTTTTTTGATTCCTTAATGGCCTGAATAAAACCAGAGACTCGCTTATCAGTTGAGTCGCTGCCTTTTAGATTTCGGGCAACCATTATTTTTCCATTTGGAGGGATCAAAGTTGCAAAATAATTTCCTATTAACAATCCTGAATTAAAATTATCTGTCGCGATGAAAGAATCATGCAAGTTTCCTTTTAAGGCCGAATCAAAAACAATGACCTTTTTGCCTTTTTTTTTAAATTTTTGAGCAACAGTAGTTAAGGCCTGCTCATGTGCGGGCGCTAAAACGAGAACTTTAATTTCTGAATTAAGGTACCTTTCGGCTATTTTAACTTGGGCCTTAATATCCCAATCATCTACCGGCCCTCTCCAGATAATGGGTGTTTTATACTCTAAGGATGCTTTTTTTGCACCTTTTTCTACAAGTCTCCAAAAATTCAAATTTGTCCCTTTAGGAACAATTAATATCTCCGCAGTTTCAGCATAAACCTGAAAAAAAAAGCTCGCGAAAATAGTGAAAAGAAGTGTCATTATAAATCCCCTAATAGAATACTTTCTAATTCATCTGAGAATATATAACTACAAAAATATGAATAATAAAAGTGGCCTTTAGATCAATTAGGTTAAAATATGACTATAATCGAAAATATTTTTTAATGTTGTGTTTTTTCTGGGCAACGTGAGAGTTCAATAAATGTTGGGAAATGAGCTAACTCAAACAGAATGGTTATCCTTATGGTAAATAGAACCTTATCCGATAAAAAAAATATACATTCACCTATGAATTACAATGTAGACATGTTGAGGATAATTAATATTACACCGAAAAATTAACTATCCTCAACATGTGCTACCTATCTATTTTTGCAATTAACTTTTAACATTTTGTTACTGAACCCTTCTAATTGTGCATTTTATTGATGAAGAATTTTGGTTTATACCACTGGTAAGATAGGGAGTTATATAATTGCCTGATTCAAATACAAATGTCCCCTCTTTGTTATCTTTATCAACGACAACACTTTGATTTCCAATTTTTATGGTACATTTTGCACCATTTGTTGATTCACCTATAACCTTATAGGTTGCCCCATCGACCAATCGTCCCCAATTAATTCTATTATAGTTTATCCCGGAGCTCCAGTTTGAAGTTTGAACGACAGCAGTCGCCCCTGTTTTACCCCATTTAACAGACTTTGATAACGAATCAAAAGTCCCGACTTCACTTGCTTCTCCGCGAACTACTTTATTAATTAATCTAAGGGAGAATAAATCAACACCAAACCCTTTTTTCTCATTTTCAAAGAAGGAGTTAGGAACATTTTCGCCTATTTTATTTATCCACGAGCTTTGACCTGTAACCACCTTAAGAGCTTTTCTTATGGCCACTAAATCACTATAGTCTCCAAGAGCAGGCGTGCCTATTTCGGCATAAATGGCGTACGGAGTGCCTGTATTACGGTCGACAACCCTTGCTCCATAAGTTTTTAATGTTCTTGCTATTTTTCGCATCGACTCTTTGTTTAATGATTCGACAGGAAAACTTGCAGGAAGCATCATCAAGGCACCGTCTGGGATATTACCAATGTGGACATATTCAGCATTACTATCTGTTGAAGTCGCTGGGTAAATATAGCTCTTCGATAATGACTCTGCAGGAAGGGACATTGCTAATGCGTGGTGATACATGTCCTTACCGTCATTTACTTCATGAATTCTTATTAAACCACCCATAGTCGCAAGACCACTCGCTCTTGCACCTTGATAGGTATGCGATGGATCAGCAAACCCTCGACCATCAAGTTTTGTCCACGCCCACATATCTGCTTTATATTGGCCTGTAGTGGCATCTTTTTTAAGTCTCCAAAAAGAGTGGACTATACCATTGGCCATATCAATAACATCAGCATGTCCATCGGCTTCAACTGCTCCATAGACCCCTTTTGGCCAATGGGGGATAACAATTGATTTTCTATTATAACCCGAGTCTGGATCAGCAATCCCTTTTGCTGGATCAAGGGCATAGATGGTCTGAGGAGGATCTGTTTTTTCCGCCCTAAAAACTTTTACTGACCATTTATCATTACTTATTTGTGGTTTATACGTATTTGATTGTAATCCTTGAGACCCTAGTACAGGATTTTCTGGTCTAATATTCCACGCTGAGTTTTTGTGAAACGGGTGACGAAAGAAACTTTCATAATCGACACTCACCTGGGTCGTAGGTGCGGGTGCGGGCGCCGGTGCAGGAGACGGAGTCGGTGCAGGGGCCGTTGATGTGCTTACCGGTGCCTCACTTTTAAGAGCAAGTGCAATGGCATTAATATGCTCACCCGTTAACATATCTAAATGACTCATTCCAGGAACATTCACAATTGCTTGCAGAATAGAATCAGAGGACGAATCCTTTTTCAATGAGGACTCTAAAGCTCCGTGACAGCTAGCACAGTTAATTGTGTAAAGCTGAGCGCCAGTCATCGTCACCGAAGCCCCGCCCTCTTCAGAAAGAGAAACTTCAAATTTATCACCAACTTTTGTTGCAGGTACACAAGAGAATGTACCAAGTAAAATACAAAATAATAGATTTTTCACACGATCTCCCCTCTTTTTTAATAATTATAGATAAGAAAGCACATGACATTATTAATACTTCTGAAAAATTTTGCTCCGCTTTTGATTTAAGTAACTTATTGAATTTGCTAAACAAAATCCATTTATCGCGTTTGTGCCCAGAAAAAGTGGAAAAGTGTAAAAACAGCGAGGCACTCCACTTTTTCCCCAAGAAAATGTGAGCGATCCTCTTTATATAGGGATTTTTAAACAGAGTGATAATAGATGTTACTTACCTCAATTTATGAATAAGTTAAAAAATTTGAACCATTATTCCAAGGGGGCCTTGATGTCTAACATTCCAACCGACCAAACTATAAAAACCTAAAGAAGCAATGAGGTCTTTCAAGCAAGCAATTGAACAAAGCTGCCATATCCCTTGTAAAAGGCCTTATCAAGGTTTTGGTATGCCCTTTGCAGAATATCCTTTCAAAAGAGATAATTTTTCTTAATTAGCTTAAATATAGGGCCCAAATGTTGTCAGCATTTGAGCAACTGTAAAATAAATCGACAATCTCTAGACGGGGGAGAATTAGTTCATGAGTCATTTTAAATCTTACATTTATTTTTTGCTTTTCACCTTTTATTGTATTTCATCAAGTGCCTATGAAATAGAATACATTCGAAAAGACGCAGATGAAGCAAGTTATGGGGTACATGTATGGGGTAATTCCTTACAAGATAAAGATAAAACGACTTGGCCGGAGGTCCATCGCCTACAAAATAAAGTCGTTAATTTAGATTTAAAAAATGACTCCCTCGTTTACGCTATCATCCACAAAAACGGCCAAGTTGACCTAGGTCCAGTTACCATAGACCCTAAACGATCAGATAAAGTCTATTTAATTCAAGGCGCCTCTAAAGTTTTCTATGAAAAGGATGAGGCCACTAAGGCCCTTCAAAAGGTATACGACCTAAAGGCAAAATGGGTCACACCCGATACCTTTGCATGGCCTAATACTTTACCTCATGATTTTCAAGAGAATTCTCACTTTGAACTTTACCACTCTGCTACCGGCGATATCAGAATTGTTGACAATAAGGTCATCTGTGACGGCAAGGAAGTAAAAGGAATTGTGGGATCAATGACGGGAGGATTTCATTCAGATGACCCTGAGTTTAAAAAAAGATGGGACTTCCTCGAGACTCACCAGTTCAAAAAAATTAAATTTAACCTATCAGAAAAAGATGCTCAAGACATGATAAAAGATCATATCGTCTTGATTGCCAGAGATGCTCAAGGAAATATTATAGAACAATCCGGTACTCAAAAGGCCGGAGTTCTTGATGAATTGTTTTATTATAAAGGTGATGATTTAGGTGCGGTAGTGAAGGCGGATAAGATCACAATAAAGATATGGTCACCAACTGCTAAAACAGTAAAAGTAAAACTCTATAAAAATCATAATTCAGAAGATTTCACTGAAGTTTCCCTAAAGGAAGGAGAGAAAGGAGTTTGGTCTACAAATCTACCACTAGATTATAAAAACGCTTATTACCTTTATGATATTGAACAATTTCATAGAGAAAGCGGCAGTGTGGAAAGAGTCACAATTACGGATCCCTATTCTCTCTCGCTTAGTGAGAATAGTAAAAGAAGCCAAATTGTTGACCTTGAAAATGATTTTCTTCCCACAAATTGGAAGAAGCATAATACGCTAAATCATTATCCCTTAAAGAACCCTACTGACATGGCCATCTATGAGCTTCACACAAGAGATTTCAGTATGTTTGATGACACTGTTCCTGAGGAGCACAAAGGAACATTTATGGCCTTTTCTCATAAAGAGACTAATGGTATAAACCACCTTAAGTCCCTCGCAGAAGCTGGACTAACCCACATTCATCTCCTGCCTATTAATGATATGGCCTCGATTAACGAAGCAAAAGAAGAACGAATAGAGATTACCGATAAAATGGAGAAAATTGATCCTCGCCACCCTCAAAAGGATAAAACGATTATTGAAGTACTAGAAAGTCTTCCTGTCGATAGTGATGAGCAGCAAAAAATAATTGCAAAATTAAAAGATCAAGATGGTTTTAATTGGGGTTATGATCCTCACCACTTTATGGTGCCAGAGGGGGCTTACGCAACGAATACAAATGGTGCAGCGAGGACATTAGAACTTCGAAGCGCTGTTAAGAATCTACATGAGAATGGCCTTAGAGTTATTGCCGATATGGTATTTAATCATACCTATGACAATACTGTTTTTAACAAAATTGTTCCCGATTATTATTATAGATTAGATCATTTTGGTAATGCGACAAAAGACTCTTGCTGTTTTGACACGGCAAGTGAGCATAAAATGATGAGAAAGCTCATTAAGGACGCTACTGTTAAATGGGTTAAATATTATAAGCTAGATGGTGTTCGGTTTGATTTAATGAATTTCCTTACAAAGGATACATTAAGAGATATTCGTAAATCTATTGATGACTTAACCCTTGAAAAGGATGGAGTGAACGGAAAGAAAGTTTATCTCTACGGAGAAGGATGGGACTTTGGTTCTTTAAAGTGGCTCCTACCTAGTGAAGCACTTCACCAATATGGAGCAAGCTCGCTAGATAACGGAACTGGCAGTTTTAATAATGTATTTAGAGATAGCATTAAAGGAAAAGGTCAAAATGAAAGAGAGTTATTCGTCGATGACTCCTATTTAACAGATAAGACTCAGAACAAAGATCAAGTTAAGCTATCACTGAGGGGAACTCTTAATGATTGGCATGATGGGATCTATAATAATCCAGCAGAAAGTATCAATTACCTGACAGCTCATGATAAGGCGACCCTTTACGATCATCTTATCGCAAAAGCTGGGCTATGGGCACCGATGGAAAAGATTGTTCAAATGCAACAAATGGGAATTGGTTTTATTTCACTTGCCCAAGGGATACCATTCTTTCATGCAGGAGTGGAAATCTTAAGGTCGAAATCTGGTGATGAGAATTCATATAATTCAGGTGACTGGTACAATAAACTAGATTTTACCTACACGACAAATAACTGGCGTAAGGGGTTACCTCCTGCCTGGCAAGAGGAAAACCTTCACGCATGGCCAAATTGGAAGGAAAGACTCCAGAAAATACCTGGCCCTACAAAAGAGCAAATTATCAGCAATCTAGAATGGTTTAAAACCATGCTAAAAACAAGAAAAAGTTCACCTCTATTTAGACTTCACACAAAAGAACAAGTCCAAAAGAAGGTTAGCTTTCCTGGTAATACCTATAATAATAATAGTCAACATGATGAGCGACTTTTGGTGATGAAAATTGATGATCTGAAGGGAGAAAGGTTGGATAGTGACAATAAAGCTGCATATGTTTTATTTAACACGTCATGGAATGATTGGCTTCACTTTCAAGAAGACGAACTCAGAGATAAGGAATTAGTTCTAGCTGATGATATCATTGACACAAAAGAGGAAAGGGTAAAAGATCTTCTTGATCATTCTGGTGCCCCAAGTAAAAAGGCCTCTTTTGTTGATAAAAAAGCTGGTAAAATTAGCGTACCTTGTATGAGTCTAATGGTGTACTTTTTAAAATAGTTTAAATTTAACGAAGAGTTTCATCCAAAAGAAAAAGGCCCCGTATTGATACGGGGCCTTTATTTTATGCTTTAATTATTAATTATTTTTTAGCTGGTGCTGCTGCTTTTGGAGCTGCTTTTTTCGGAGCTGCTTTCGGAGCTGCTTTCGGAGCTGGAGCCGCTTGAGGCGCCATTACCTTGAAGAGTTCAACTTCAAAATTTAAGGTTGCGCCACCAGGGATCTTAGGAGGAGCACCACTATCACCATAGGCCAACTCAGCAGGAATCACGAGGCGAATTTTCCCACCTTCACCAATTAATTGAAGGCCCTCTGTCCAGCCCTTAATGACGCGATTAAGAGGAAAGGAAACTGTTTTCTTTCTATCAACTGATGAATCAAATACTGTTCCATCGATTAAAGTACCGTGATAATGAACTTCGACAGTATCCGTAGCGGTTGGTTTTTTACCGGTTCCCGCCTTAAGGATTTTATAGGCCAGGCCAGATGCTGTTTTCTGGGCACCCTCTTTACTCACAAAGCTTTCAAGGAATTTTTTCCCGTCTTCTTTGGTTTTACTAGACTGCTTTTTCATACGCTCACGGAATAATTCCTGAACCTTTGGTTGGTAGTCACGAACAGCAACCAATGGTTCTTTACCTTTAGCCGCGTCAACAATACCTTTTGTCACTGCACCAATCTCTTGGTCATTAAGTCCCAATGTGGCAAGTCGTTGCCCTAGCATTGAACCAATCGTGTAAAATGTTTTATCTTCTTCAGTTTTAATTTCAACCTTTTTCTCAGCTTTCTTACAGCCAATCAAAGACATCCCTAAAGCGAGACTCAATACAATAGACTTCCCTTTCATCGATAACTTCCTTTGTATAATTATAAATTAATAAAAGATTATCTCTTTCCCTCGGTTTTTTCAAGTGCCTAAAACTAGAACCGATAACGATCAAAATAAAAAAACCTTGAAAAAAGATGATGGTATTGTTGCTTTTCCTGAATAGTCCAATGCCCAAGGTCAATGGAGGAATCGATAACAAAAACGCAGGGCGATACCTGACTCATCCTATCCATTTTCAAAAGAAGTTGACGACGATCGTCAAAGGAATGGGTTTGACCATTCTGACTTTCCGTTTGGCCGCTTTCATGAGAGACAAACCAATGAATTGTGACGCCTTTGGCGTCTGCCAAAGATAAAACATTCTTAAGTTTTAGCTTAACAAGAGGTAGGTATTTCTTTTGTGCAACAATCCCAATCCAAGGACGAGGAGAACGGGATCGCCTAGACCAGTCAAGATTTTTTAACTGAAGCTTTGTCATTGCGAGAACATGGGGAATGGGAGAAAAATTGTCTTGTTGGAATTCTTGAATGCGGGTTTGTTTGATTTTGACCTTCGCGGACTGGGCACAACTGCTCAGACCTAGACCTAAGGCCACTAGCATTAAAATTTTAAGTGTTTTATTTACCAATTTGGTCCAATGCAATATTGGCCAAATGATCACAATATTCATTTTGAGGATGCCCTGCATGTCCTTTCACCCATTCAAAATCGATGGCCGAAAATTGGGAAACAAGACGATCGAGATCTTTCCAAAGCTCAAGGTTTTCAGGTTCCTTTTTATCTGCCTTTTTCCATTGGCGCTTTTTCCATCCAGCAACCCATTTCGTAATCCCATCTACAACATACTTGGAATCACTAAAGAGTACCACCTTTTCTTCTAAAAAATGGGTTCCACGGTAGTCTAATAACTCTTTTAAGGCGGCAATAGCACCCGCTAATTCCATTCTATTATTAGTGGTCATCATTTCGACGCTGCTTGATTGAAATATGATGGCACCAGTTTGATCTTGTCCCATCATCCCCCAGGCGCCAGGACCGGGATTTCCGCGACACGCACCATCACTATAAAGGGCAAAGTGATAACCTTGATCAACTAATTGGTCGGGCAAGGGAAACCTTTCGCCTGAACTATTTTTCGGTATTGATTCTTCTAACTGTTCAACCTGACTCAACAAATATTTAACCGCCGATATCGCCTTATGGTCTTCAGAAAATATTTTTTTTAAATAGGTTAATGATTTATTTAATGCACTTTTATTCATAGAGACCTTATTTCAAGCGAAGAAATTTTCTTTTACCAATTTTAATTACTTGGCCAGCAAAAGACTCGTCCATGGATTGTTCCATATCTTTTAATTTGTCGCCATCCACAATACTTACAGCATTTTGTTTAAACATGCGGCGAACCTCACCTTTGGACGCCAGAATGCCAGACTCGTGTAAATTATCGACTAGAGTTTCACCCCGTTTAAAAGTAAATTCAGGAGCATCATCTGGAACTCCACCTTTCTTAAAAACATTCTCAAATTCTGTCCGCATCTCTTTACCGATGTCGGCACCATAGAAGAATCCGACAATCGTTTCGGCCAATGTTTTTTTAGCCTCATTGGGATGGAGCTCCCCACTTTCAAGGCCTTTTTGCAACTCAAGGAAGTCCTTTTCGGTCATATCTGTAAGGTATTTATAATAATCAAGCATAAGACTATCAGGAATACTCATGACTTTACCGAATTGCTGAAAAGGCTCGTCTTTAATACCAATATAATTATTAAGAGATTTACTCATTTTGGCGGTACCACAAGTCCCAGTAATAATGGGTAAAAGCATCGCAACTTGTGGTCGCTGACCTTTATTTTTTTGATAATCGCGCCCCATTAAGACATTAAATTTTTGATCACTTCCACCAAGCTCTACATCGGCCTTAACAAAAACAGAGTCAATCCCCTGAAGCATAGGGTAAAATAATTCATGCAATGAAAGAGGATTACCTTCTTCTAATCTTTTTGCAAAGGTATCATGGCTTAAAAGCTTGGCGACAGTGGTTTGCCCGGCCCAGCCGATGAGAGTCCTCAGATCGACGTCAGTAAACCATTCAGACTGGTAACAAACTTCTGTTTTAGCGGGATCTACAACAGTATAAACTTGCTCCATATAAGTCTTAGCATTTTCTGTCACAGTCTCCTTATCAAGGTGATTGCGAGACTCCACCTTACCAGTAGGGTCACCGATTGAAGCGGTGTAATCACCGATAATGACGACACCAATATGTCCTAAATCTTGAAATTGACGCATTTTGCGGAAAGGTACTAAATGGCCCAGGTGAATATCAGTTCCTGTTGGATCGATTCCGCATTTAACCCGTAAGGGAGTATTGGTGCTAATAGAATGCCGTAACATTTTGATAAATTCGGGACCAGGGGTCACTTCGCTGGTTCCAAAAGTTAAAATATCTAATTGGCGTTGTAATTCAGCTTCTAATTTTGGGTCTAAGTCTCTGTTTTCCATCTTACTTCTCATACCTTTATCAATCTTACCTTAAGGCCACCTATTCCTTACCAACAAAGGTATAAATGACCTTAGTCATAGTCCAACCTCTTTTAATAATTAACTTAAAAAGTCAAAAAAATGGGCCTGGCCGCATATTATGCCCCAAATTTTACGCCTTGCCTACCTTAAGCCTCTTTGACGGAACGCGTTTAGAAAAATAATGGCATAAATGTCGCCAAGAGCAACAACTCCAAGTAAAATAAAGTTAAGGAAGAGGTATTTATGAATTTTGTGGATTTAAAACCAGGGAAATCCGTGGAGGGCGATGAAATTGTGGCCTTTCGCTCAGAGAAAAAAGCAGAGAGTTATATTTATCTATTGGGAGGAACCCATGGTGATGAAGTTGAAGGCGTTTATGTTCTTAATCGACTTTTTGATTGGCTCAAAGAAGAAGAGGACATTAACTATAGTTTTATTGTCGTTCCCATCCTAAATATTGATGGCTATCGAGCAGGTTCTCGCACTAATGCTCATGGAGTAGACCTCAACCGCAACTATGCCTCCACATCTTGGACCAAAGAAGCAAGGGCGGCCAAGTATTTCCCAGGAGAATTTCCTCTTTGCGAACCAGAAAATATTTACCTCGATAAATTACTGCAAAAATATCCTGCTCGTTATATTATTACATTTCATTCGTGGAAACCTTTCCTCAATTATAATGGGGACTGCAAGCATTTAGCGGAATTCATTGCAAAGTACAATAAGTATGAGATATTAGGTGATATTGATGGCCATCCAACACCGGGTTCATTAGGTGAATATTGTCCTGAAAAATATCATTCCCCTGTTCTAACCTTTGAGGCCCCAGTCATTTCAGAAGAAAAAGGTCTCAAAGAAATATGGGAAGAAAACAAAGAAGGGTTCCAAGAATTATTAAAATCCAATCTTATGGAAAACTAGGAAATACGATTGTCAGACCAAGAAGTTAAAATCCGAGTCTGTCATTTTTTTTTCCCAGGACCTTGGGGTGGGGCAGAAAAGGTGACCTCCTTAGGGTTTCGCGGTCTAAAGGATCAAATCGCACAGACTCTTATCATTGGCAAGGAATTGCGCAATACCGCCCCTTTTCTTTTTTACAGCGAAATCTTAAAAAAAAATAATCTCACCTTTCAACCTTTTCCCTGTAAAAATCGATTTGATATGGCAGGCCTTTTTAAACTACGCCAATACTTAAAAAAGATTAGGCCTTCTATTATCCATACCCATGGACATAAGGCCCTTTTTTACGCTTTCATTGCCAATTGGAATCTCCCCTCCTCAATTGTTCATACTCACCATGGAGACACCTCCCATAATTTTAAAATACGATTTTATGAAAGTCTCGTTAAAGTGATTATGAAACGGCTGGCATGCACTATTACAGTTAGTGAATCCATGAAAAAAGACTTGGTCGAAAATCACCAATTTCAACCTTCAAAAATAAAGGTCATTGAGAACATGGCCCATGCTGAAACAATACCCAGGACAGTAGAGCTTCCCCCACCTCCCTATCACCTGGCCTTTATCGGACGTTTATCAAAAGAAAAAGGGCTCGCTGATTTTCTCAAAGGACTAGCAGCACTTGATCATCAAAACCAATTCATTACTCATATCATTGGGAGTGGCCCAGAGGAGCAGGCCCTTAAATCTTTAGCACATCAATTAAATGTAAACGATCATCTTAAATGGCATGGCTTTTTAAAAGATCCAAGTGAAATCTTAGACAAATCTCATGCGCTCATCATGCCTAGTCATAGAGAAGGGCTTCCTATGACTTTATTAGAGGCAATGCTCGCCGGTAAACCAGTTTTAGCAACCCAGGTTGGAGCAATTCCACGATTAATTGATCACGGGTCAAATGGTTTGCTGCTATCTCCTCAAGATCCAGCTTCCTGGCCAGAAATATTAAAAGCATTTAAAGAGTCTTATAAGGATTTGGCACAAGGGGCGCAGGCAAAAATTATACTTATTCAAAAACAATATGGTATCGATCAGTGGCTTAAAAAAACCCAATATATTTATGATCAGGTTTTAAGTGATTCTACTAATTGACGTCCAATCTCATTCCGGTCAAATTCTCTTTCAAGCTTTTCCTTAGCGGCCTTCGTTTTGGCAAAGGCATCTTGTTTGTTAAGCCCAACTAAAGTGTTAACCCAATCATCAATTCCCTGGGCGAGAAAAAACTCTTCCCCACATAGAGATGTTCCCTGTACCCCTAATTGGGTAGTAATCACACAGCGATTATGAGCGACACTTTCGACAATTTTAATACGGGTACCACTACCATAAAAAAGTGGAGCGATAGTGGCGGAGCACCATTCAAAAAACGGTGCGACCCTTTCAACTCGTCCAATTATTTCCACTCCCGGAAGAGCAGCGTAAGAATGAAGCCAATCACTATCACCGCTCCCGACTATTCTCAATTTCAAATCTGAGCGGATGGAGAGCGCCTTGGGCCAAACATAATCCAAAAACCACTTCAGGCCGTCTTTATTTGGCGCCCAGTCTAAACGCCCAAGGAAAAGTAGGCGATTATCATGTGGCAATAATTGAGGTCGCGATGTTAAAAAGGGGAGGCCTAGAGGTATTAATTCAACTACCCCACCTCCCCATTGCTGATAGGTTTGGAGGTCCGTTTGTGAGATAGGTAAGGTTTTATGAAGGAGTGCTAGTATTTTTTTTTCCCATTTTTGGAAAAGGTTTCCTTGCCAGCGGCAAAACGTGCTCATCGGAAAACTCATTCTCTCCGCTTTTTTAAACCATAGGTCAGATTCAATATTATGCGATCGCAATATCATATTTCCCGAAAAACTTTTCATAAAAGGTAAAAAGGAAAATGCCAGATGAAAACCATCTAAAACAATAACATCATATTGCTTGGCCCTTAAAATACAAGAAATAGGTTCATGAATAGTTGATGAATAGAAATAACTCGCAGTAAGAGGTATTGAAGGATTTTTAAAAAAAGAGCTTAACCATAGTGACAATTTTTTTTTGAATGTCGGTGCTGACGTTCTGTTAATTAAAAAAGTTTCAGTGGAACCTACAGCATCCTGCATTTGCTCGATATCACACTCTTCTTTATCTGGAACAATTGCCAAAACATCGAAATCAATTTCATTTCCCTTTAGTTGAGATAATAATGAAAATGAAGCATGCCGAGCACCATCATTAACAGGAAATGTCCATTTGGGTAATACCCATAATACTTTCATTATGACCTCTTAATAAGTATTGGTTTCCCAGGTCGCCAATCTCCTGTGGAGAAAAGCATCTCTCCAGGCCAAGGCCGCCGCGGTATTGGCCACCAAAAAATACATGGGAAAACTGAGAATTCCTATTCTCTTTCCCAGAAAATCTAAAACCAGCCCCAAAGTAGCTAATCCATAAAAAAGGCATTGGGCCATAAATAGATAGTGATAAAACCAAAAATAATCTTCCCACCATAATACAGCATTAGAAGAGAATAGGGTGAGTAACAGGAAAGGGCCAAGCCAGCGCAATATCTTATGCCCAATCAATTGGTAGCAGGGCAAAGGATGTAGGAATGGATTGAGTAATTGACGGGCGAACCACATCCCTTGAAGACCACCTTTAATGACCCTAGAGCGCATCACCAATTCCTGAGATGGTTTCGAGGTCGTTCTTTCGTAAGCGATGGCCTCTTCTTCAAAAACAACTCTTTTTCCCTTTAAAATAAACATCAACGGTTCGGTAAAATCTTCTATAATATGGGCAGGTAAAGGAGTATAGTCCAAGCGGCGAAAAGCATTAATGCATCCAACTGAACCAGTCAGAGTCCATAGCCTCGCCTGATGTTTTTTGATAAGCCTTTCATATCGCCAATAAAGTGTGGTCGCAAATCCGATCCCAGTTTGTTGTTGATTTTGATATTTTAAATTACCGCTAACCATTCCAACTGTCTCATCACCAAAATGGCGCATTATTTTTCTTAAAGCATCCTTCTCATAAATTGCTGTCGCATCAGAAAAAACAATAATCTCAGCTTGAGAGGCAGCAACAGCAATATTTCTCGCCTCAGTTTTTCCCTGTCGCCCTTCGACCCGAAATAGTTTCACCCGAGAGTCCTTAAAACTTCTGACAATTTGATCAGTTTTATCCTGTGAACCATCAGAGACAATTATAATATTCATTAAATCTTTGGGATAATCGAGCTCTAAAGTATTTTTAATTTTCTCCGCAATAAATTCTTCTTCGTTATAGGCGGCAATCATAAAATCGACTCGAGGAAGAATATCTGTATAATTTTTATTAATTTTGGAAAACATACCAATTATCGCCAGGGAGATAGGATAGCCAATATAATTAAAAGTTAAGCATAATAAGGAAAAGACCAATAGAGTTTCTGTCATGCCAGCTCCCTTTGGTGAGATTCATTTTTAGATCGCAAAGGTAATTGATCTGACATAAGGATGAGAGCAATGAGAATATAAGCGTAAAGTAAATAGGTATGTGATAAAAATGTAATAGTCCCTGCATATCCAAAGAATGCCATATAAAATTCTGGATAACTCTGTGCTTGTCTTTTAATTGCCAAATGCCCGAAGGCCCAAAAACAAATATAGAAAAAGAATCCGGGAAGGCCAGATTCGGCCATAGGCAATAACCAATTGGAGTGAATCGTCCGAAGCTTACCTTCACTACCTAGGTTTCCATCAATGGCATAATCTCCAAAATAAAGTGGGTAACCCGCAAGTCCGACACCGAACAGAGGGTTGCGAATGGCCATATTAACCCCCGCTTTCCAATAAATCATTCGATTAGAGGTAGATCCATCTAAGTCAGATCCATCTCTTTTAATAAGGTTACTCGCTAAAACAATCGTCATTCCGACAAGTAAAACGCTAACTACTTTAATCCATTTTTTCTGGACTTTTAAAAAAAAGTAGGCCATTACAATACAACCAACCCCAATAAGGGCACCACGACTTTTTGCCTTCCAGATCAATACGAGATAAAAAATCGAAAAAAAACTATTTAGAAAAAAACGGATGGATTTCAATTTAATACCGCGAAATAAAGAAAAGCTTAGAGGAATGGCCAAAATAAAAATTGCAGCGATGTCGTTACTGTTTTCGAGAATGCCAATGCTTTCAAGCCTTGCCCCAGCGGCCAAGTTCTCTGTCATAAATGCCTTATAAAACGAAATAATTCCCTTTTCAAAAATAGAAAGAACCAGGGCAAAGGTCGCCGGGGATAAGTCACTTTTAACTTTCATACTATTAGTTAATAGAAAGAAGAGGACAACTCCTTTAATAAAAACATTTCCATACTCGTATAAACCGTTCGTAGGATGACCACTGGTGATAACAGAGAGAAAGACCCACACCGCATATAGAAGAAGACAAGAACTCGCATGGTTCCAACGCAAATAGAACTCTTTACGCCACATTTTATGCATCAAAATTGAAAGTAAAACAATATAAGATAAATCTCTCGGCATACTACTCATCAATTGATTATCAAAAACCTCCCAAGGTCGCGATAAAAGTGCATAGAGTAAAAATGAAGCTCCGTATTTGGGATGAAGGAAGCTAAGAGTAATTAATAAGGCAAATTCGATCGGTAAAAAAGGTCCAAAGACAAACCACTCCTGGGCAAGGAAAACGGTCAATCCAATAACGCTTATTAATAGTAGAAAAAAAATATTTTTTCTTAAGTTGATTGGGTATTTTTTTAGATCTTCGGTGTATTTAATAAGATCAAAAAGGAAATAGACCCCAAGAATGCCAAATCCAATTTCATGCAAGGAAAATGTGAGATCGAAGATATCTTGCACACCATTTCCTAATGAGTATTATTGTCAATTAAAGTATCTGCCTTTTTCCTTGGCCCACTAGCATAAATAGTATGATCTCGAGGAGGATTGAGAGCGAGTGTTTGATTTAAAGAGACGGTTCCAAGAAATTCCGTTCCCAATTCTTCGGCAATTAACTCAATCGCCTCAACCTGAGTCTCTGACATAACCTCGTGATAAAGAATATAAATAAATGCTATCATTAGCCCCATGAGTAAACCAACACTTGCGAAAATGCGTTTTTTTGGCCAAATGGGATAAAGGGGTAAGTTTGGTCTCTTAATAACTCCAATATAACTAGGGAGATTTTGTTTTTCTAAGGCCAAGGCCATATTGATATCATTAAACTTGATATAGAGCCGGCTTGAAAGGTTAAGAGCAATGTCCTTATCATCCACATTCATAATAGATAATGAGAGGTCCTCATTAGAGTTACTCTTTTCGGGTTTATAATCAGAAAGCCAATTTTCCAATTGAACTTTCCTCTTCTCTAATTTGAGGACAGAGGGGTGTTCTCCATTAAACTGTTTTTTCAATGCAATAATTTCATTATTAACTTTTTTCAACTCTCCCTGCAAAACATCTGGACTCATACTTGCTAAAGGATTTGCAGGGCCATCTTTCTCAATTTTTTGTCCAACATTCATTGACTCAATTCTTTTCATGACAATTTTCTTAACATTCTCAATGGTCATAATCCGAGTTTGGACAAAATAGTTTTTGACGTGCTTTAAGGTCTTCTGGCTGATCTCAAGTGCTGTAATGGGATCACGCCCGAAAAAGTCCACCTGGTAACTTTGACCACCTGTCGAAAATAATTTAAAGCGCTCTCGTAAAAAACTACGTGCCCAGGTCAATTGCTTTTTATTCATATTATTTGCGTAGAAGCTATATTCGTAACCTATGGAGTCGATATACTCATCGTCGAGGGCCTCTTTAACCATCGAATCAATCGTAAATCGCATTTGAGGAATAGAATACTCCCCTCGGATCACTTCATTAACAAGAGGATTCGCAAAATACTTACTATAAACATTAATTACAAAACTGGCCTTGTACTTTTTCTTTAGCCAGCGAGTCGTTTCTAGCGATAATCCAGTACAGATAACCAAAGAAAAGAATATCACAATCTTGTAGCGTCGTAATATTTCAAAAGTGTTTTTTATATAGATCTTTGAATCGTTCATTCCGGCCCTTCAATATTAACAACGCCAAGAACATTATGGTCCCCGGCCTTAAGCTCATCCAAGAGAAGTCGATTCATCTGACCTTTAAGAGATTTCTTAGAACAAAGGAATAAATGGGCGCAGGCCCGAGGTATTTCAGGGGGCGCACTTTCAATTAATCCAAATTTTACCCTAGAGTTAATAAGCACAAGGTCAAATTCATTCATTAAACGGTGGGTAATTTTATCGTTAATAATTAATTGGTTGGGATCCATAATAAGATCATCTAGATTAAAAAATGACAGAGGACCCCATTTTGTATCCCTATCAATTGTATTTTCCATATCAAAAATGGCCACTTTAATACCATATACATCGGCCAGATGCGCACCAATTTGCACGACCGCCTCTGATTTTTGACGGTCCCTAACAGCACCCACAAATGATAGGGACTTAAGCCCCAGTTGATGGGCCATAAATATTTTCTGTCCAATAAGGGCCATTGGAGCCGTTAAAGAGACGGATTTCCAATTCATAAATCACTCCATACGCCGCGTGTCATTATGGACGTATTATGCTTTTCTGGGCAGTGGTATTGTAAAACTTTCTATCCATGGCCGCATCCCCAGACACAAACCCATCATATTAAAACGGAATATCAAACACTTGTCCAATTTCTGATAACAATTTAATTATACCCTTCAACTCCTCCATATTACAGGCCCTCAGTAATCATAAACTTCCCTTTAGGGTTAGTGGTCTGCGCCTTTCTTGTCCATAGCTAAACGGCCATGAAAGGTGAAATAATCTTTCCCCATTAAACGTTCAAATTCGGCCATTTTTTTTAATGAATCATAATAGGAAAATAAATAATTTTTGACATCTTTCAGATAATTAATTTGCGCTTTATACAGGTCACGCAAAGAGACACTACCAAGATTAAAGGCCTCAACTATACCCTGGTATTGCTTGGAGGAAATTTTTGTCATCTCCTTATCCCAGGCCAAGCGATTAGTCATTATCAATAAATTATCATATTCCGTATAAACTTGATGCCTAATTTGGTTTTTCAAATGTTGTCGTCGTAGCTTGGCCACTTTGACATTCGATTTTGCGAAGCGAACACGGGCCATATAATTGAACCCAATACCAGTAAAACCCAGGATTGACCATTTCACAGATTTTTTTTCATGGGCCATAGCGCTGACCAAATAACGACTCTGTTTATACTCATAACTATCATCCAGCGCCTTTTGAAAGAGTTTTTCTCGGTCCGCCTCAATATCGCTGGGCCTAATTTCATCTAAGGATGTTGCCAATTCTAAGAGAGGATACTCAGGATCTTTTCCGGCCAAAATCCGGAGCGCCATCATTTCCTTTGAGACCAACTGCCGGGCATGCAATAGAGTATCTTTCAAATGAAATTGCTCCGATCTTAACTCATTTAAAGTCTCACGATCATCCTCTCCAAGGTCATTACGCATTGATACTTGGCGAATAATATTCTCATTCAATTCTATATTTTTAATCAGGCATTTAAGTAAAATTTGATGTTTTACGACATCATAATAAATAAGGGACGTTTCTTTTTGAAGATTAGCTGTAATCGCTTTTCTCCCATAATATTCGACTTTGGCCAATCTTTTATTCCGTTTATAGGCAAACCATTTTGACGGTATAGACAAAACCGCATTCGCGACAAATAAGGTGCCGTAATATTCAAATTTATCGAATGTGTAAAAGTCCGATGTACGCAGCGGGATAAAATCTAAGAGGGCATTTTTGATCTCCTGCTTTGCTTGATAAATCCTTTCAACCGCGATCCGTTGGTCCTTATTCCCCTCCTTTACCTCCCATTGAATCTCCTCTAATGTAAGGGCCTGTGCTGATGATCGGTTCATTCCATTAACAAATTCATCAAAATGATGACTTCCAGCACTTACCCCTTGATTGATAATAATAGACGTCATTAAATAGATTATTATTTTCATAATTATGCCCTCAGTTAACTGCTCTCAACTATAGGCCAGTAATAAAACTGACCTATAGTCGTGCTAATTATCCATTTTTCGTTTTTTCACTTTAAGCCGCTATAACTCAACCACCCCATGAATAATATCACCCGTTTTCAATACAATTTCGTATGGAATATTATTTCCAATATTGTTGCGATAAATCCGCAATTTAAAATTATTACGGGCCCTATTAGTCATATACTCATCCTCTAACCCCAGCACCTTAAAGGAGTCAACTTGGTCTAATTCAACACCGGATAGATAAAAGCGTACGCGCTCTTTACCATTCTCCTGGCGTGAATAAGTTAAAACTTCAATATTCATATCCTCGCGAAGAGGAATGTCTTGTGGGATGATAAAAAGAGATGGCCGATAATTGAGCAAACGCGCTAATTCCTCCTCTTTGACTAATTTTTCAAATATAATTCCCAAATGATCAATTTCAGCAAGAATTAACTTTTCCTTGGCCTCCCCATAGTCCATTGCGGGAACGAGATGCGCTTGAAAGCGACTTTCAATGCCACCAAAATTATGCCGCTGTGATGTAACAAATGATTCAGAATTCGCCAATCGGGCCAAAAGATAATTCATTTCCTCGTATATTGAAAAAACTTGATTGGTAATTCTATTACGCGTTTTTTCTTCCTCTAATTTTAAAACCCGAGATTCTGAACGGGCTATTTTTACATTGGAAAAATAATCAAAACCTACTCCTTGAAAGTTGATAAAGTCCCACGATTTCGATTTACGAGTTTTAAGAGAAGCGCGGTAAAGGTATTTACTTTGCATAACCTCCGGTGAATGATCGAGACCTATTTCACTGGCCTCTCTCCAATCCTCAGGAAATTTATATATTTCCTTCTCCTTCATATCGGCGAATGTCAGCTCGTTTTCGGGATCATTTTTAAGCAGGACATTAAGGACTTGGTATTGACGAGTAATTGTTTCTCTAATCAAGTACTCTTGTTGTTTATAATTAAGAATCTTTCTTTCAATCTCATATAAAAGAATAGGTTCCACGTTACCGATTCCTATCTGTGGACGTAATTTACTGAGTATCTCCTCATACATTTGTTTAATCGAGGTAACAGCTATTAAATTTTTCTCTTGAAACTTTAGGGCATAATAATTTTTTGCCAATCCCAATTGGATATTAAGCCAAATCGCCTGACCAGCGTATTTCTCAGCCTGGGCCAAATCTTGACTCCCCTTGTAGACAAACCAATCACTTGGAGTTGGTAATAAAGAGTCAAGGACACCAATAGTGACGCCGGAGCGAAATGCCTCAATATCTATCCGCGGTACAACATGGCCTAAACTCACTTTAATTTGTTGCTGTGCTTGATAGTATTCTTCATACGCAATTTGAACATCTGTACTATCTTGTATTGCTCGATTTTTGAGTTGATTTAGTGTTAACTCCTCAGCATACCCAAAACTTAAAAGACTTAATAAGCTTAAAATCCACATAACTCTTCCTATTTCCATAATGTCCTCCAACAGAATATAAAAACACATTAATTACGTTTATCGGATAACTACGTTATTAAATTTTAGCGCTAAAAATCAGGTCAAATCATATTAATGGAATACTCTCGGACAAGTATTCCCCATTGAAATTCGGTTAAGGGAATTAAGGTTCCTTTCTCAATATGGTTTTTAAAATGAGGAATACTTTTGGCATTATAGCGAATTGGGGTGGCGATTGGAATTAATTCACGTGAATTTTTATGATCGAAATGATAGATGGCCGCATTCCTCGAGTTATCACCGAAGCTATTTCCCATATATAAAGACCATAGATCCCCCTTTTCTTCCCATGCCGAGAGAAGAGGAGATATGAGATGGCCTCGTGGTCCAATTGCACGGTCTCCTAAAGGGCCAATTCTAAATATTGAGGCGTCTGTTTCATTGGGCAAATAAAGATGTCCACCACTCTCAAAGCTTTTCTCAACATTATTTTTTATCATTTTAAATTGACCATTGTTCAACTTGAGAAGGTCCCTCTCACGTTGGCCATACTCTTCACCATTGGAAAATATAACCTCTTGCCGCAAAAAAGAAACCTGATCAATAAATTGATACGCGATAGGCTTTAAATCGTTGGGGAAATCGCGATGCACTAAAAAGGTTTGTTCCTGCTTACTACCTAACTTTTCACTATACACAAAATAATGATCATTAACCCACTTTGGTTCTGTTTGAGTGTCCCTTCCAATAAGCACATTTTGAGTGCGCAGGTCGACTCGAATCGGCCGATATTTCTGGCCATAAAATAATTTTAAATAACCATAAATAATATTTTGATTTCTGGCCTGGATCACCATCGAACCAGAAGGATCTTTATCTTTAAATAAAGGAATATGGATCCCTTTGTTTCCTTGTAAGAGAAAGTATTGATTTTCATATTGACCAAGGAATAAATGATCGAGCCCTAAATAAGAGAATTTCCTATTCTCTGCGCCAAGGTCTGTTAAATTTCCGTTTTTACAATCATAACGATAATTAGTTTTACCAAAAAGGTAAATTGAATCATCTATGGCGAGAGTTTTATAATCATCGTTTGGTAAACTCAATATAGTGACTTTCCCATTATTAATGACAAATTTATCGGCCTCTCTCTTAATAATCCAGACTTCACCATTTGGGGACAAAATGTATTCTTGAGGGGAAAATTCTAAGACCGATTGATCTTTAATTGAAAAAAGGTATTTCTTATCGATAAAAATGTAACCTCCCTTATTGGCATGAAGAGATGAGCCAATTGGGGGAAGTAAAATAATGCGAGAATTATCGCCCCAACGGCTGAGGCGATCCATGCGTGGGTCAGCTCCAAAGAGTGGCGCTTTTTTGTATACCGAGGCGAATGTCCAATCCTCTCCATTTAAACGCAAGGAGGATTTTTTTAACAATGCAAGTACGGACTTTTGGCATTGAAAAAAATCATTATCCTCACGACACATCCCTCTTATATAATCAAACTCCGCTTTTATCTGATTATCTTCGAGATAGGAGTTATAATCCCACCAACTATACTCTGGAGGTGAACAGGAATAGACACATGGCCAAGGTTGATTATTAATTTTTTCATTTCGGGATTGAAGTAAAGGCAGGGTTGTTTTTTTAAATTTTTGCGCCATAAAGGAGGCACTTACGCCCCAACGCTTATCAATGTCAACACTGGGATCAAACGATGCGCCTTTTCGCATCAATGCGAAACGTATTTTAGCAAAGTTATATTGCCGGCCTTCAATAGAAACGAATGTTTGCTTTAATAATTTCTCAAACCGTAAATGATAGGGAGAATTCTTCACGGCCATTAAATCTAAATATAATTCAATTAACCTAAATTTTTCTAATAATTTTTTATCACGACTAGGAGTAGACCAATCCTCGTAGGCATAGGACCCTTGTGAGCAATCGTTTTCTAAGCAAAAAAGATACCCTCTCTCGACAATGATACGACGGGCATCAATATAACTAATAAGGTCATCAAGTCCTTGCTGGATAAAATTATTAATATTAATTTTACCACCAAATTGCCATAAAATCGTTAATGTAAAATTTTGGGTACGCCTATGGTGAGTATCGTATTGCCAAAGTGAATAATGCGGATGTTTATCGCTACTTTTTAGTTTCCACCTTCCCTTTTTTTTGATTGGCCAGCGCATGGCCATAATTCCAGACACTGATTCCTCTGGCCAATAAGAATTCATAAATAATTCCTTATTCATCACTCTTATTTCAGTAGGAAGCGTAGAAGAAAGGGTCATTAAGGGGAATTTGTCGCTTTCAAAATCAATCAGAGAAAAAACTCTTACATGGCCATCGGTTTCTCCCCGTCTAATATAATAACTGCCGGCCCTAAAATGCCCTTTGACTATATTAACGGGTAAGGAGTCGAGCATTAAAGATTTTGTATAGGTATTAGAAAAAACGTACTCCAGGGCCGCTAAAAACAACTTATCCTTATGCCATTCATCATGACGCCTGAGTTTTCTCCACTTTTGACGGGAGGAAAAATGGCCAAAAAGAGTTTCGCTACCAGTGAGATGATTCGCTGCTGGTAAAAAGTGAATACGAGAAAAAATCCATCGCAACCCAATAGCGACATCGGCACAGTCAGTTGAGATTTTGTAACGAACAAAAAACTCATCATCAAAGCTTTTCTCGACCCAGGTAGCGTATTTGGCCTCCCACTCGGAATTCCACTCATGGCGAACGCTCCATATCGGCTGCCGCTTCATTCTCCGGATAGAGTTTCGTTCAGAACCAAAAAATGGAAGTTTCTCGTTATTTATGGGGGCTTCAAATGATGGATCTAAAGTTCCAGGCCTCATCAATGGATAATTTTCGCGTAAATAGCTTTTTAAAAGAATGATTGTTGGGAAGTACAAAGTGGTCACGAGATCTTGAAAATCGCCCCTTTGTTGTTCAAATATTTGTAATTGAAACCGGTCATTATCTTGCTCAATGACCGCAAATTGGCGCCAGTCTTTTTTTTCATAAACAAAAAGTGGAAAAGAAGATGCTGCAAAGACGCCATTGATTAAACAAATCAATACGAAGAAAACAAAAAAATTGTTCTTCCAATTCCCCATGGCCCCTCACTTCAGAATTTGAGAGAACCATACACAAAGGCGCAGCGTCAATAAAAGCGAAAAAGCTTCACTCTAGTTAGCGACAACCTTCTAATAAATAGGATCTTTTGGGATAAAATAAGGCCATGGCGCATCCCAGTCGCTGATCATCCATCTCCATAAAGTCAATAGTATCAGTCATCCGCCCTTTTTCTGTTTGAACCCAGAAATAGGCCCGATAATGCCCTATCACTTTATCCACGGTAATAACCTTAGAAAGACCCCATTTCGTGACCATTAAAGTTGATATCTTTCGCACTTCGCCTGGAGGATCCCAGCGTAGGCGATAGGACTTAAAATCGCCTTGTTTTAAACATTGACTGGGAGCAGGGTGGCTGCGTCCACGTAATTCTCCCTCGACCACCTCTTTGGCCAATTCCTTAATCGCGACACCACAGTCAAACTTTGCCTGTAGAGATATCGAAATTAAGAATATTAAAAGAGGAGTTAATATTTTCATTATTGACCTCCCTCCCGGCAATCTCCAATACAATCCTTCCCTTTAAACTTGGGAGGATTGGCATCAATACAGCCTTCTTTCTTAGAACCTTTATGGCGCCCAATAATAATCGTTTGCTTTTTACGGCCTTGGCCTTCGGTTTTAATGATGACATCGCGACCTTTACTCAATAATGATTGGCCACACATTTGGCGTGCCCATTTAAGAAGGGTCGCTTGCATCCCTGAACTTAAATGAATACTATTCCCTTTGAGCTGGGCAACGCCAAGAGAACCTGCTGCACCAGATTGAATCACTTCAAAATTAAAATGACTAGGGGTAATCGCACGGCAATCCCCCTTCTTTAATGCCTGCTCAATGCCCAGTGGATCATCACCGACTTTTGAAAACATAAAGGTATGGTGTTGCGACACAGTCATAATATCACCGGCCTTCATAACATCGAAATGATTGCCAGTCTTTTTAAATTGAACATGCTCCATGCAACTATTTTGGTCTTTAATAAGCCTTGCTAGTTTACCTGTATTAACGTGCTGAACAGAAGTATTATGAGGACTCAAATTGAGACCACGTGAGCGTAATGCCGTTACAATAAAACCGCTACAGTCAATAGTACTAACCGGCTGAGTACCACATTTAACTCTATTATGAGTGCAAATGGGCTCCGCCGCTTTATTGGCAAAAAGGTCGATTATGCCATTTTTTATAATGGGCTTCCCTCCATAACTAAACATTGGTGGTTGCTTAAGAATATCTTGGCAACTATTACCAGGAAAACGGCCTTTTTCCTTTTTGTCTTGTAATACCTTTAAATACGGATGAGACTTGATATAACCTAGGCGATCTTCAATATGTCGAACGACATCGTTATTACCATTTCTCTTTTTACTCCCGAACTTGTTAAAATCAAAAGGCATATCACCAATTACAATATCCAGGGCAGAACAGTCCTGATACCAGGTTAAAAATAAATCAAAGGCACCTTCCAGAGATGGATTATCTCCTTTGCTAGGAATTGAGGAGTTAGGCCGACAAGGAACCCACTCCGGTAGTAAAAATCCGCCCTCATTAATTTTTTCAATACCAACGACGATCTCTACAACTTCCGGCTTCAGAACTTCTTGCTCCGACGGATTAGATGGCTCAGTAGTGATAATGTTATCTTCAGGGACATCAGGAATTACAGGACTAGGGCGTTCATCGATGGTTTCTTCTTTATCTTTATCTTTTTCTTGATCGTATTCCTTTTCATCCTCTGGACAGTAATAATAAAACTTATCACAGCCAGTATCAGGTTTACTTGTTTCCTCACGCCAAAACAAAGGAGCATGATCAATCGGCGCAACAGGTTTATCGATCATAGACTTCATATACATGGCCGCCGTTCCCATCATTTGGGGGAAGCAATTATAATTATAAGAGTAATTGGGCATTTGGAAAGCGCCACTCCCACCTTGCTGGCCGAAATAGCTATACCCATAGAATCCTTGATTATGTTGATAATAATAAGGAGAAGCATAGATAGGATTATTCAAAGGCCGGGGCATCGTGGGCAAACCGGTGATATAACTCATCGGTCGCGATGGAGGAGCGAAGTACTGCTGGGTAGGGCCCATAATTCCATATTGATGGCCCATCCTATAAGGAGGTCTCATCGCATAAGGCGGTCTCAACATGCTATAACCTTGAGAATAGCCTCCCATTGGAGGGCTTATACTCCCTTGCATAAGGCCACCGACTTGGGCCTGCATATTAAAACAAGCATAACTCGACCCCATTAGCGTTGAAACTAAGGTCAAAACAGTCAAAATGGATTTAAGTATCAGCTTTTTCATCTCTCACACAATCTTATTTTTCTCTTTCTCATATCGGTGAAAAATGGTCAGGGCCTAAATAAAAAGAGGGCCTTATTAAAGGCCCTCAGTGAAATTTCGTAGGTTCATTTTACTTAAACATAATTTTAAATACTTATCAGTGAAAAGTTCCAACTTCGAGACTTAATTGACCTCGGCTTCCAATAGGGTCAGTAGAGGTCGCAGTAATCACTACTCTTCTCACTCCCACTGGAAAACGGCCTGAACCCAAATTAAAAACACGTTGTTCTCCACGGTCAATTCGCCCCTCAAAATCAAGAATAGGTCGATGGGTCCCATCATCTAAAACAACAATGGCACGAGAGACGAAAACATCGCTTCGAGAGCCAATTAATTTTAAGGCCATCACATGTGAGCGGTTAACAGAAAATGAGCGTCTTTCATCAGTAAACTTAGAGAACTTTTCTGAGCCAATAGTTTCAAAACTCATAATAGGTCTTGGGCGAGGTCCTGGTCCTGGACCCATTCCTCCTCTCATCACTTTAAGAACAACTTTTCTAACAATAATATTGCCTTGTAACTTTATCTGCAGAGGGCCCCGTCCCATACGACTAGGGTTAGGATTCCTAAAACCAATTTTATCAAAAGTGAATGGGTCCATATTATGAAAATCGTAGGGGTTACCATTCACTATTTCACTATAGGTCTCATAACCATCCACTATAAGTCTCGCCTGACCTCGGCCATGCTTACTTTTGGCGACAAGGTTTACTTGAGTCACTCTCATGCCTCTCATTCGAAGACCTGGATGCTGATGACGGATTTCTTGTTTAAGGTGCAAAACATTGGTCCCACGCAAGTGCAGATCATTAAATCGTAATATAATTCGTTGCCCACGACCCCAGTCACGATGGTCGAAGCGGTCGCCTGTATTATGATTGGCCAGGGTTTGACCAACCAAGACCATTAAGGCCAATGAAAAGACTGCTAATACAAAATTTCTTTTAACGTTCATTTTCTCTCTCTCCTTTTTCGGTATCCCTATTAAAAGTGTCTTCTTCTAACCGCAAAATACGTGCCAAAAAATAATGGACAAAACTAAGTAAAATGGTGTCATTTCGGGCATTCGACCACTAAGCGCACCACGCAAAGCATTGTAATCAACTATAATATGCCCCATGCGCAGCAATATAAATGTCACAGTCTTAATTAGTCAGTTATTTAAATAAGGTGTGCCCTCCCCATCGTGGCCCTATAATTATTTAAAACTAATAGGGGTCATTCTTTGAAAATAATTGGATTTATTTTATCGTTAGTACTTGGTCAAACATCACTTTTCGCCACTGAGTCAATTGGTTATTATACGAAGGGAAAAATTAAACAATCCCAAGATATTCGCCATTATCAAGGATCCTGGCATAAACTTTTTCAACAAAGAAATAAATTTTATGCCACCGATGAATTATTGCAAAACATTACAGATCTCTCTCTTTATATAGAACAATTCATGCCCCAGGCACTACCACTCCAACTAGGAGATATTGCCGGGAAACATGGAGGAAAGGCCTATAGGCATCGGAGTCATCAAAATGGACTCGATGTCGATATTGTCTATCTTGGAAAAAAAACAAAAATACAACCAACCCACGCTAAAGAATGGCAAGAACGTTTTACCAAAGGAAAAAAGGTTTCGCCCAATTTTGACAGCAAGGCGAATTGGCAAGTCTTTACATGGCTTGTCCAAAATACTAAAGTCAATCGCATCTTCGTCGATCAGGCAATCAAAAGTAACCTCTGCCGCTATACCTCCAATAACCCAGAGATCGATAAAGCCGAGAGAGTCAAGGTTTTACGGCGTTTAAGGCCAGCAAGACATCATAAAACCCATTTTCATTTACGTCTAACTTGTCCAAAAGGTCATGACCAATGTATCGAACAAGGGCCACCCCCATCTGGTAGTGGATGTCGTTCTTTAGCGCTGACACCTATAGAAGAAGATGATATTTAACAACTGGTCCATATAAATGGTGTTGAAACTTCGATAAATAATTTACCTCTCTCCCTCCAATATTTTATGTTTTTGGATACTTACAAATAGCGACCAGGATAAGCATTGCTCTTAGCTTAGTATGAATCTATGCTGCCCGAAAAAATCATGTAAAAACTCAAACTCCATTATTAAAGATGGGTTTTTTAAGCGCAATTGTGATGCGAAGAGAATTCAAAGATATCGCTGTAAGCGTTG
>JBFGZE010000036.1:0-29051 GCA_041586955.1 Bacteriovoracaceae bacterium | reverse complement strand
ATCAGCTATACATTTAGCTCGTTAATTGCATGGGGCGCTTATTATATTGGCCCTTGGCCTTTAATTTCATTTTTTGTTTATTGCCTTTTTTATACGTTGTGCTTCTCAAAAAGGTATTATTATTTTGACCTCTTAAACGTTGTTCTCGTTTCACTTGTGACAGTTTTAAGCTGTTACATTCTACTTCCTGAATTTATTGGGAAGGGCTTCCTTTATACTCTTCAGGAGCACCTAACTTTTCCATTGGCGATAACCTCATTGGTGGTTTGCATTATTAGTTTTTTAGCTTGTACTTTTCGAGGTTCTTTTAAAGACAAGATTATTCAGAGTCTAGGCCTGGTCGAATCAGGCACCAAAAATATTGTTAGCTCTGCGAAAGGCCTAAAAAACCTCAAGTCTAAACCTAGATTAATAGAGCAAGTTGAATCTCGGGTACCCGCACTTTTAAAAAGAGAATCTTCGGGGGCTTCAGGGTCTAATTCTGACCTAATTCATAAAAGCTCCCCTTTTAAGGAGGGAATCTTATCCACAACTAGGGCCGCCTTACCAAAGCAAGCTCCTTCTAGCGAGGAAAGAAAAAGCACGACCTCCGGGGACTCTATGAATAAGACCTCAAAAAACATGCAGCTCAATACCGATCAGTATTTTGACTTAGTGACAACTTTTAAGCCTAAGGATCATAAGACCTGCAATACAAACCCTGATAATGTTTATTTCGAAGAGATTATTAACAGAATTGAAGCGAAACTCGCAGAATTCAAAATCGATGCTAAAATTATCAATATTCTTAAAGGACCTGTAGTTGACACCTTTGAATTAGATTTAGGAACAGGTGTTAAAATTACCAAGATTACCTCCGCAGAAAAAGACTTAAGTATGGCGCTTTTGGGTGCCCAGATTCGTATCATTTATCCAATGGTGGGGCGCTCGACTCTCGGAATAGAGGTTCCAAGAAATCCTAGGGATATTATTTATCTTGATGAAGTCCTAAATAGTGATGAGTTTAAGAATAATTCTTATAATTTACCTATTGCCATGGGTAAGAACGCTTTCGGTGAAACTTTTGTTGTCGACTTGGCCTCTATGCCCCATATGTTAGTCGCCGGTTCAACTGGCGCTGGTAAGTCAGTTTTTATTAATACACTTCTCGTATCTCTTCTCATTCGAAAATCACCAGCACAAATGAAGCTGATTTTAATTGACCCTAAGCAGTTGGAATTGGCGCTTTATTCAAAATTACCCCACCTTGCACTACCAGTTATTACAGACGCTAAGTCTGCCTCCATTGCTCTTTTATGGGCAAGTCAGGAAATGGATCGCCGCTACTCAATTTTAAAAGAATTTGGGGTGAGAGATATCCGTGGCTTTAACAAGAAACTAGAAACTGCTACTCCAGATATGATTGCCAATATACACCAGCATTATGATGATGAAAATTATGAATTACCCTATCTTCTTATAATTATAGACGAATTTGCTGATCTCATTTTGACGAAGGCAGGTAAGGAGATTGAGGTCAATATTAGTCGCTTAGCAGCAAAGGCGCGTGCCGCCGGAATTCATTTGGTACTTGCAACTCAACGACCTTCTGTGGATGTGATCACAGGGGTTATTAAGTCTAACTTTCCAACACGGGTGTCATTTCGCGTGACTTCCTCTACTGACTCAAGAACAATTTTGGATATGCAGGGTGCTGAAAAGCTTCTTGGAAAGGGTGATATGTTGTATAAATATGGCACATCCAATACGAGGGTCCATTCTTCATTTGTTGAAGAAGTGGAAATTGAGGCCCTGACAGAGAAATTATCAGAAATGGGTCAAGACTTTAATGAAGCCGCCATTGACTTTCTTGAAAATGGGGGAGAAGTCAGCAATGATCCTTATGCTGTAGGCTCTCATTTACCTGGTAAGGGAAGTTCAAATAGTTCAGATGACTTATACGACGAGGCCGTCAAAACAGTTGTGGAGCACCGCACAGCAAGTGCCTCTATGCTCCAGAGACGATTAAAGATTGGTTATAATCGGGCCGCCAATTTAATTGACGAGATGGAAAATAAAGGTGTTGTCGGTGCCGCAAAGGGATCAAAGAGACGTGACGTATTATTAACGTCAGATCACTTATAACCACTGAAAAAGATACGCAATTATCTTGCCGCAGTTAGTACGCTGTGCTATCTAAGCACATTATAATCAACATTCACTCGGTTGATGGTCTATTCTCCATTCTGGTAATAGCAACGAGTGATTTGTTTAACCATCAACAATTTAAGGAGTTGTTATGAGTAGTGATTTAAACTTACAAGATTTGTTACAAGCGGGTGCTCACTTTGGTCACCAGACTCACAAATGGAACCCAAAAATGAAGAAATTTGTTTATGGGGAGAGAAACGGTATTTATATTATTGACCTTGGGAAAACAATTCCGATGGCAAAAAAAGCTTATGACTTTATGAAAAAAGTAACAAGTGAAGGAAGACCAGTTCTTTTCGTTGGTACAAAAAGACAAGCTTCAGAAGTTGTTAAGAATGCTGCTGAATCATGTGGTGCTTTTTATGTAACTCACAGATGGTTAGGTGGTATGCTAACTAACTTTAAAACAATTGCCCTTTCAATTGATAAAATTAGAAAAGTTGAAACCATGAAAGAAAATGGTCAATTTGATCTATTAACTAAAAAAGAAAGAATTAAAATTGATAAAGATATCGTCAAGCTAGAAAGAAACCTTGGTGGTATTAAAGATATGAGAAAACTTCCTGGCGCACTTTTTATTGTTGATCCAAGCAATGAAAGAATTGCTATTCAAGAAGCTAATACATTAGGAATTCCTGTTGTCGCTATTACAGATACAAATTGTAATCCTGATGGTGTTGATTATATTGTTCCTGGTAACGATGATGCGATTAAGTCGGTCACTTTATTTGCTGAATACTTTGCAAACTCTGTAACTGAAGGCGGAAGCAAGGGAGCGAAAGCTACTGGTAAAGGTCGAGATGTTTCTTTAGAAAAAGAAATTATTTCGAAATTTGAAAAAGATATCGATCTCCTAGGCGAAGAAGAATAGTATCCTCACTCGGGCTGCTTTATAGGTGGCCCTCGAGTATGCAAATCTTTTATGGAGAATATTTTAAGCTTTCAATCATGTGGAACTTAAATAGAAGGTGAATAAAAAAGGATAGATAAGATGGCAATAACAGCTAGTGATGTAAAAAAATTAAGAGAAATGACAGGCGCAGGAATGATGGCCTGTAAACAAGCTTTATCGGAAACAAGTGGTGATATTGATGCTGCAGTAGAATTTCTTCGCAAGAAGGGACTTGCAGCGGCACAAAAAAAGCAGGGCCGTATTGCTGCTGAAGGTGTTGTTGTAACACTAGTTGAAGGTAATAAAGGCGTTATCGTTGAAGTTAATTGTGAAACAGACTTCGTTTCAAAAGGCGATGATTTCCAAGGCTTTGGCCGAGATATTGCCAACTTTGTTCTTACTAATGCACCAGCTAATATCGAAGCATTAAAAGAAACTAAAGCTGAAGCGGTTAATGAGCTTACTCTTAAATGTGGTGAGAAAATTGACCTCCGTCGTTTTGATTTAGTGACAACAAAGGGCGCCCTCGGTTCTTATAACCACGGTGGCCGTATCGGTGTACTCGTTGACGTTGAAACTAATGGTGATGTTAATAATGATGATTTCCAGGAATTATTAAAAGATCTTGCGATGCATGTTGCAGCAGCGGATCCAAAATTCTTAGATGCATCTGGTATTGATGAGGACTTCAAAAATAAAGAAGCTGAAATTTATGCTGGTCAATTGAAGGAAGAAGGGAAACCTGAAAATATGATTCCTAAAATTGTTGAGGGTAAATTAAAGAAACTGGCCTCAGAAGTATGTTTACTTGAACAAAAATTTGTTAAAGATCCTGATACAACTGTTGGTAAGCTTGTTGCTTCTGTCGGTAGTAAAATTGGCGCAGAGCTCAAGGTTAATAGCTTTTATAAAGTAAACCTTGGTCAAGGTATCGAGAAAAAAGAAGATAACTTGGCAGACGAAGTGGCAAAAATGACAGGAAAGCAGTAGACTGAATATTATTTGTCATGTGTTAAAGGGGCTTTATGGCCCCTTTTTTTTTGATCCTATTGTAAAGACCTCGTAATTCTTGAAGGAGTGGAAATGAAGTATAAAAGAATCTTGCTAAAATTATCTGGAGAAGCCCTTGCAGGTAGTCAAGGTGGAGGTATTTGTCAGGAAACTTTGAAAGGTCTCTGTGAAGAACTTAAGGCCGTTCATGACCAAGGTGTTGAGATTGGAATTGTTATTGGTGGAGGAAATATTCATAGAGGCGTTGCTGGGGCGACGATAGGTATGGACCGAACAACATCAGATCATATGGGTATGTTGGCCACGATTATCAATTCAATTGCTGTTCAAGATTGCTTAGAGAGAATTGGGGTTGATACTAGAGTTTTAACTGCTGTTGAAATGAAAAAAATTGCAGAGCCATATATTAGAAGAAGAGCTGTGCGTCACCTGGAGAAGGGGAGAGTGGTCATTTTTGCAGGTGGAACAGGAAATCCATACTTTACCACTGATACCGCTGCCTCTTTGCGGGCCAGCGAAATTGATGCTGAAATTATTATGAAGGCCACTAAGGTTGATGGCGTTTACGATAAGGATCCCGTGTCTCACGATGATGCAAAGATGTATGACTCGTTGAGCTACGTGGACATTATTAACCAGAGACTAAAGGTGATGGACTCAACAGCGATTACCTTCTGTATGGACAATAATATTAATATTATTGTATTCAATGTATTTGAAAAGGGTAATATACAAAAGGCCGTGAACGGGGATAAGATCGGAACACTTGTAACTGCTAATTAGTTAAATGATATAAATTAAGAAGGGGTATTAATATGATGGGTGAAATTCGCACTAGTATGGAATCTTCAATGAATAAGGCGATTGAGTCTCTACTGCATCAATTAACAAAAGTAAGAACTGGTAGAGCTTCTGCTAGCGTACTTGATGGAGTTGTTGTTGATTATTATGGTTCTCCAACTCCTGTCGCGCAGGTTGGTCAGGTAAGTACGCCTGAAGCAAGGTTACTACAAATTCAGCCCTTCGATAAAACAATGATTGCACCGATTGAAAAAGCAATCCTTACGGCCAATCTAGGATTAACTCCGTCGAATGATGGCAATTTAATTCGAATTCCTTTTCCTGCTTTGACTGAAGATCGTCGTAAAGAACAAGTTAGGGATATTAAAAAATTTGGAGAAGACGCGAAAATTGCCATTCGAAATTGTCGTCGTGATCAAAATGAGCTTGTTAAAAAATCTGAAAAAGCGAAAGAGATTTCAGAAGATGATTCCAAAAAATATCAAAGTGAGATCCAAACTATCACTGATGAGCACGTGAAAAAAGTTGATCAGATTATTGTGAAGAAAGAAGAAGAGCTTTTAACGATTTAAGGTTCAAAAAGTGGCAGAGAATAAGGGAATAGACCATATAGCGGTTATCATGGATGGTAATGGCCGATGGGCCAAAAAACGGTCCAGACCTCGTGTATGGGGTCATATTCGCGGTTCCTCAATTATTTCTAATATTGTAGAAGAGGCCAATGACCTTGGGGTCAAGGCCTTGACTCTTTACGCCTTTTCTTCTGAAAATTGGAGTCGCCCTTTAAAAGAGGTAACGACATTATTCTCCCTTCTTCGTAAATTTTTATTAAAAGAAAAAAATCGTATTATTAAAAATAATATTCGTTTTAAAGTGATGGGAGAAATTGGTCGCCTGCCGGAGGCGACTCTTTCACTTATTCAAGGGCTAGAGGCCGAAACTGCCGATAACCAGGGTCTGAAGCTAACATTCGCTTTTGGTTATGGCGGAAGAAATGAATTGCTTTCAGCAGTTAATCAATTTATTGAACAAAATCCTGGGAAAAAGCTAGAAGAATCGGATATTAGAGATAATCTTTATGTTCCAGATCTGCCAGATGTTGATCTTCTCATTCGAACGGGTGGGGATTATCGGATCTCCAATTTTCTTCTTTGGCAAATTGCTTATGCAGAGCTTTATTTCACGCCCACGATGTGGCCAGATTTCACCTGTCATGAGTTTCGAAGTATTCTTTCAGAAGTTTCAAACCGAGAACGTAGGTTTGGTGCTATCGAAAAACAACCTTCGCTAGATATTACAAAAAAACTGGCATACCAAAATAAAAAGAAAATAAATAATCCAAAAGGTTTTTTGAATGTCTAAAAATACGGTCCTCAGGATTAGCTCAGCAATTGTTCTTGTTACTATTGTATTTACTTGTATATACCTAGGCACTTCAGCAACAATAGCTTTTTTAGGTCTTGCTGGGGTATTGGTTCTAGATGAAGTAACGGTGAACCTTTTTGGTCTAAAAAGGTTTTCATTACTCTATCTTATTAATCAGTCGATTTTTATCTTTCCTTATATAGCTCTTGGCCTTTTAGGGCGAAGCCCCCAGATTGTGGCAGTGATTAATCAATTGGGTTTACTTTTAAATTTTGGCCTCATTTTTTACCTTGTTTATCCTGAAATTCAAAGTAAGGTATTGACACGTTTATCCAAACGCTTGCCCTTTATTTTCGGCATTTATATCCTAATTCCCTTTATCATTTTAACCGACTTTCTTTACTTGGTGATGTGGAAAGAAGTATTAGCATTACTTTTGATCGTTAATTTTGGAATGGATACTGGTGCTTGGTTTGTGGGCAAAAGTATTGGCAAACATAAGCTATGGGAGAAGGTAAGCCCGAAAAAGACAATAGAAGGGCTGATTGGTGGAATGGTTTTTGCGGGTCTCTTGGGCGGCGTGTCGCTTCAGTTATTGTTTGATAAAATGAGTATTCAATATTACCTCTTATTCACAGTTTTAGGCCTAATTTCTCAACTTGGGGACTTAGTTCAGTCTAAAATCAAGAGGGAATGTGAAATAAAAGATAGTTCCTCTTTGATTCCTGGCCATGGTGGGGTGTATGATAGATTAGATAGCTTAATGTTTCTAACCCCATTTTTTGCTATCTCTTTTAAATACTTATTTTTGGGTAATAGCTAAATTGAAATTATGTTTATAGAGCGATTTTTAATTTTTATCATTTTTCTTGGTCCTCTCGTCTTTTTCCACGAGTTAGGGCACTTCCTCTTTGCTAGATTGTTTGGCGTCCGAGTCGAGGTATTTTCCATTGGCTTTGGCCCAAAACTATTTCGCTTTAAAAAAGGTGATACCGAATACGCCATATCCCTTATTCCATTAGGTGGCTATGTGAAAATGTTTGGGGATGATCCTTTAAAAAAAGAGGAAATCCCCGAAGAGGAAAGGGCCCTAAGTTTTACTCATAAAAGTAAGTGGGCCAGGTTTTGGATTGTTTTAGGGGGCCCATTGGCCAATTTTCTAATGGCCTTTTGTATTTTCTTTTTTCTTGCTTTTGCAGGGGAAAAGGCTCCAGAAATCAAGATTGGTGCAATAACTCCAGAAAATCCCTTGTCTCAAACAAAGCTTATGTCTGGGGATATTTTAACCAAAGTGAACAAAAAAGAAGTTTTTACCGCATCGGATATAATTATTGAGGGTAATAATTATATTGATACTCTTAGCGTTAAAAGGTTTGGTGAAGAAAAAACTTTTACCATTAATATGAATGGGGAAGACTTTTTTCAATTACTTGCTAAAACCAACCCCATATTAAGAAAGGCCATTTTATTAGATAATTTTGGAAAACAATTTGTCGTTTCTCTCGACCAATATAAACCTTCTCTTAACTACTCTCTTGAGTCACTTTTTCATTTCAAAGGTGATCATGAAGTATTCGTTTATCAATTACTTGCAGAAGAGAAATTAGGGAGCTTGGCGATTAGCTTCAGGGCCAATTTAGAGAATAGGCATTCGCTTCTTTTAGAGCTTA
Organism: Bacteriovoracaceae bacterium; assembly: GCA_041586955.1. GTDB lineage: Bacteria > Bdellovibrionota > Bacteriovoracia > Bacteriovoracales > Bacteriovoracaceae > JBFGZE01. The sequence goes on along the minus strand of JBFGZE010000036.1, from coordinate 21,122 downwards.
GGAATAGAGGATATTATGCTCACGATTTAAAAGTTCGTAGCGTTAATATGAAATCTCCTGCGGATAAAGCGGGTATTAAGGCAAATGATATTGTTGTTGCTATTAATGAAAAACCCATTTTAAATTTCGATGATTTGAGAAAAGAGCTTCAGGCCTTTAATTCTAATGATGTTGAGGTTTCCTATCTGAGAGATGGTCAGGTTCATCAGGCCAAAATAACCGCTGAAGTAAAAGAGATTGGCGGGAAGCATATTAAACTACTTGGAATTTATAGTGGTGGTATTTTTGAAGGGCCACAGTTTATTGAGGTGAGAGCGAAGGGTTTTCTTGCTTCAGTTAAAAGCTCTTTACTAAGAACTTATGAGACAACTTTTAAAACACTGGAGAGTTTTAAAAAATTGGTGACAAATGAGGTCTCTTTTAGCAACGTGGGAGGGCCTTTAGCGATTGGAAAGGTTGCCTCGGACTCCTTTAACACAAGTCTATCTTATTTTTTTCAATTGATGGCACTCATATCGATCAACCTCGGTGTAATTAATCTTTTCCCTGTCCCTGTTTTAGATGGCGGGCATATCTTATTTATTTTCTTAGAGCTTATAAATAGAGGTCCAGTATCAAGACGGAAAATGGAAATTGCTCAACAGTTTGGGTTAACCCTATTGCTATTGTTGATGATTGGAGCAATATTTAATGACTTCTCTAGATTCTTCCAAGGGCCATAAGCTATTTATTGATAGTTGCGATATATTAGGCCTAGGAATTCTTGACTCAGATAATAATTGGCTGGAATATGCATCGCTTGATATAAGACAAAGTGCCTCTATCGTACATGGATATATTTACCAATTCCTATCAAACAATAATTTGAAAATTGATAGCATCGATAAGGTTGTTATTACAGCAGGCCCTGGCTCCTATACTGGAATGAGAATGGGACAAGGTATCCTCGATATATTTGCTCTTCATGGCATTGAGACATTTTCATTTTATCATTTCCAAGTTCCCGAAATTTTGGGTATGACAGATTATCATTTTGTTGCGAACGCTTTTAAGAAAGAGGTTTTTCTTTATCAACACGCTGATAAAAAGGGCGAGAAGAAGTTAATTACAGTTGAGGAGTTTGATAAATTAGATCCACATTCGACTATTATTTATTCATTTAATAAAACGTTTGGAGATCGAGAAACAAAATCCACTATTGAATTAATCGGGCAGAATCCCCAAAAGCTATTTTCTGCTATTTTTGAGAATAAAATGAAGCAAAAACCATTTTATTATCGAGAATTGGAAGATGAGTTTAAACCCGTTGGGCAGTAAGTTATGGGAAGCTATTTTAAAACATCGGTTCATTTTTTGTTTTTTTTTTCTTATTTTTGTGTCCCTAATATCGGGTATTCCTTACGTTATATTGGCCGTTCTCCTCGTTTATGGTCTGGGCGTTTTCCTTTTTAGAAAAAGACACTCCCTTGCAGCAGATGCTATGGAGTTTGATAATAATATGATTTTTTCACCAGTAAACGGAAAAGTCGTGGAAATCATTAGGGGACAGAATAAAAAAGATGAATTAATTGATTATAATTCAATACGAATTGTGTCTCATATACTTAATGAATATGGTGTCTATTTTCCTTTAAGTAGTGAAATTCATGATATAACCTGGCAAGAAGGAATACCATCTTTTCGATATCTTTATAAGAAAGAAAAAGAGCAACAATTTTCAAAAATGTCCGTTTGGGTTAAAAATAAAACCAATAGGTTATTTGGAATAGAGTTCATTCCCTGCTTATTTGGAATGGCGCCTAAAATCTTTCTTGGGGTTGGTGATCGAGGAAAGTCTAAGGTCAATTTTGGCCATGTACCCTTTGGGGGCACGACTATCATTCACATACCAAAAGAATTTGATTTAAAAATTAATTCAGGCACCAAATTAGTAGCAGGTGAAACATTAATTGGGTGCCTAGAGGAAAATTTAACTTTATGAGTAATGCCAAAAAACTATCCTTTTTCTTACCAAACTCCTTTACTGCTTTAAATATGGCCTGTGGCCACGGTGCTATTATTTTATCACTAGGTGGTCGATTTGAAATGGCCTGCTTTGTCCTTGTTTTAGGCGCTATCTTTGACTCCGTTGATGGCCGCATTGCTAGGCTGACAGGGACTCAGTCTTCATTTGGCGAACAATTTGATTCTATTAGCGATGTTGTTTCTTTTGGCATTGCGCCCGCTTTCTTGATGTATAAATTATATTTAGAGCAATTAGGGAGATTTGGTTTTTTTGTAAGTTTCCTCTATTTGCTATGTGGTGCTCTAAGACTCGCAAGATTTAATGCAAATATTAATAAAGTCAGCTCAGAGTTTTTCCAGGGGCTTCCTATTCCAGGTGCGGCATTAGCAATTATTGGCTTTGTTTTTTTATCTCTAGAGCAAAAATTTCTTTTGGATCTTCCTTTGCTTGCTGCCGGCTATACTCTCTTCTATGCCATATTAATGATTACAAATGTTCCTTTCTGTAGTTTTAAAAAGTCATCTTGGATTCGTGAGCATAGGAAAAAAACCCTACTTGTCTTGTTTGTTATTGTTGGCCTAACCTTCTCTTATTATAAGTACATGCTTGCTCTCGTTCTTTTTAGTTATGCTATTATTTCAGTGTTATACTATATAAAGAATAGGAAAAAATTTGGAGAAGCATTTGACTGGGCGGATGACAATTAAGACCTTTCTTTGTCTACTTTTTTTATCACCGACTGTTCTCGGGGATTTTAACCAATACGTTCCAGACCAATCAGGAGATAGTCAACTTGATGAGCAAAAAGCTACTTCATCAAGTCATATTCCCGATAATCAAGAACAGGGCAAATTTAAGGGCACTGGCCTAAGTGGTCATCTTGATATTGGCGCTAATTATAATGCTATAAATCTCAACACTAAAGAGCGTATATTAAATCATGGCTATATCCCAGAAGGCCAGTATGAGCTGCCAACCAACTATACCGATTATAAAAATAATGAGCTTTATCGTAGAGTGAATAACGCTAGTAAAGATGGATTTGCTTTTACTTATATTTATGATGATTACGCCGTTGAAAAAGTTGGATCAGATACTTATGAAAAAACATTTAGACGGGGAAGTGGTTCCATTCGTGGGGGATCTCTGCATTTTTTGCGAGATTATTATAAGAGAAAGGGCATTGTGAATCTTTCATGGGGTCTACAATATGGGTTTGGCTTTAATCAAGGTAGAGGGTTTTTTATCAGTGGGGAAAAAAGTGAGACTAGAATCTCTCTTTGGACTATCCCTATTGATGCTGTTTTAAAAGCAGAATTATTAATGGGGAGTAGATTTAAGCTAACTGCTTTCGGAGGGCCCTCAGTCATGGGTCTTTATCAAACTCGTAATGATAGAGATAATAACGAAAAAGGTAAGCGTGTACGCCAGGTTGGTTATGGTTATTATGCTCAAGGTCTGGCCCAATTCAGTATCATGAATACCATGGGTGTTAACTCCTATGATATGTTCAGTGAATATGAGGCCACTAATATGTACTTAAACCTGACGGCGCGATTCCAATCCTATGGAAATTTTGCTGATGAAATTACCATAAGTGGTATGTCCTTTGGTTTAGGATTTTCTTTTGAATACTTATAAGTTAACTCTTTCCTATGATGGTACGAAATTTTTCGGATGGCAAAAGCAGCCTCATCAGATCACAGTTCAAGGTGAATTAGAAAAGGCCTTAAAAAAAATTACCAAATCTGATCAAATCTATTCGATAGGCTCTGGTCGTACAGATCGTGGGGTCCATGCTCTTGAACAAATTGTTCGTATAGAGATTCCATTTGCAATTGAATGCCAGGCCTTAAGGCGAGCGCTTAATGGGTTATTGCCAGATGAAATCAGCGTTCTTGCTATTTGTCCGTGCCCGGCCTCGTTTCATCCTGTGAAGGAGGCCATTCAGAAAGAGTATAGGTACTTTTTCCGTCTCAATCCTAAAAATGAGCTTCCACTGATGAATAATCGCTTTGTTGATGTATTTGGAGAGTTTGACATTGAAGCGATGAGTAGGTTTTGTGAGCGCTTTGTAGGTGAGCATGACTTTATGAATTATTTTTGCACAGGGACGCCTGTTAATACGACTGTTCGCACAATCTATGCCTGCGAATTAACTCTTAAGAGTGCTAGTTCTTGGCCGTTTGGTGAAATTTCAGATCTTTACGAGCTTAGAATTCTGGGAACAGGCTTCTTAAAGCAAATGGTGAGACTTATTGTCGGTGCGATGTGGGAATGTGGTAAAGGAAAGTTTGACTTGGGCCATCTCGAAAAATCATTTCTGGTTCCACTCCCTCGAAAACTTGGGCCTGTTGCTCCGGCAAAAGGCTTGTATTTGTATTCTGTTACTTACTAGGATTAATTGACTTTCTCTCATATTATCGCTATGTTTGGCCGTCTTATGATTAAAAATGCTGCCAGGCATTAGTGCAATTCAAGAGGGTTATATGTCGTATAAAATAGAAGAAGTAAATAGCTGCACCCGCAAGCTTGTTTTTAATTTTGATAAGTTAGATCTAACTGAGGAAATCAAAAACGCCCTTGCGCAGAAAAGAAAAACTGTGAACCTAAAAGGTTTTAGAAAGGGAAAAGCACCGTTGGCCATGGTTGAAAAAATTCATGGGCCACAAATTGAAAACGATGCCTTAAATAATTTTATCCAAACTCAATTATTCGAAGCTGTTCAAAAAGAAGATCTTAGAGTTGTCGGATATCCGGCCCTTGAAGATATGAAGTATGAGCCAGGTAAAAGCGTTTCCTTTAACGCAAAAATTGAAATTTTTCCAACTGTTGAACTCAAAGATTACTCTGGTTATAAGTTCAGTAAAGATAAAGTTGAAATTTCTGATAGCGATCTTGAGGAAGTTAAGAAAAACTACCTTAATTCTAAAGCAGAAATGAAAGAGGTTGAAGACGAAAAAGCCACTTTAGAGAAAGGACAATTTGCAGTTCTTAATTTTCAGGGTGAAAAGGAAGATGGTGAAAGACCTGAGAATATGAAAGGCGAGGAATTTGTTCTTGAAATTGGTTCTAACCAATTTATTCCGGGCTTTGAAGATGGCATGATTGGAATGAAGAAAGGTGATAAAAAAGTTATTGAACTTTCTTTTCCTGAGGAATACCACGCTGAAGACCTAAAAAATGCAAATGTTAAGTTTGATGTTGAGCTCCTTGAAATTAAAGAGAAAGTTTACCCAGAGCTAAATGACGAATTGGCCAAAGAATTCGGTTACGACTCTGTTGCAGACTTTGAAACTAAAAATAAAGAAAATCTTGTTAAGCAAAGAGAGACTGCGGTTAAGCAAAAGCTCCACCAAGACATTTTGGAAAAATTAGTAAGTGAAAATAGTTTTGATATTCCAGGGGCATTAATTGCTCAGCAAGAAAAACATATTAAGGAAGATGTTCAGAAAACTCTTACTCAGCAGGGGTTTAATGAATCTATGATGAAAGATTATTTCACAAAATGGAAAGATGATCTAACAACTAAGGCCATCTTCCAAGTTCGTTCAGGTTTAATCCTCGATACTCTGGCGAAGGAATTTAATGTTGAAACAACAGATGCGGACTTTAATGCAAAGATTGAAGATGTTGCCAAAGGCGCAGGTATGGATGTTGAACAAGTAAAATCTTTTTACGAAGCCGATAAGAATATGAAAACCAATATTTCTTACGCTATCCGTGAAGAAAAAACATTTGCTGCGCTCTGTGAAAAGGTCGAAGTCGTTGAAAAATAAGTTAAGTATTTAAATAATTTGAAATGAAAAAGGCCCCATAAGGGGCCTTCTTTATTTTTGTATCTGGGCCTTCATTAATCTCTCCAATTGAAACGTATCACCAGTTCCAAACCAATCATTGCCAGCACCTCTGCCAATCGGTTTGAGTTTTTCAGTAATGATTTTACCCTCATGGTAAATGTCATCAGCAATATGGATTTTGACAACTTCACCAGTGATAATTTGACCACAGCCTGGTTGGTCTCCGTAGGAAATATTATCTCTAAAGATACATTCGAAGTTGATGGGGCACTCCTTGACTCGTTTGGCCTTTACCATTTCAGAGTCGATAGGAGTTAGTCCTGCGTGAGTAAATTCATCTTGGCCATAAGCAAGCTCAGTTGATGCAAGATTTATCTTCTCTGCGATTCCTTGGTGGGCAATATTAATGACAAATTCTTTTTCCCTTAAAATATTACGAGGAGTGTCCTTAAGTTCTCCGGTTGAAGAGCGAATAAGTGGACAGAAAGCGATAATCATCGGCTTTGCGCTGACTCCTGTAAAAAAGGAGAATGGCGCAAGGTTGTTTGAACCATCTTCATTGATTGTACTAACAACGGCAATTGGCCTTGGCAGGATGCCGCCGATGAGAAATTTATAATTTTGGGAAAACTCAAGTTCTCTTGTGTTAAATGAGGGCATAGTTACATCCAGGATTTCCAATAGGTTTTATTTTCAAATTTAGAAAAATATTTTGTTGTTTGTAATGGGTAGCGAGTATCAATCATTACTGCGAATTCATCAGTATGGGTTTTATCGTTTGCTTTTTCAAAGGCCTTGGGATGAGGCCCGTGATGGATTCCTTGTGGGTGAAAGGTCATTGCCCCCTGTTCGATATTATCACGGCTAAAGAAGTCACCACGGTGATAAAAAAGAACTTCATCGTAATCGATATTGGAATGATAAAAAGGAACTTTTAATACTCCGTGCTCGCTATCTTCCAGCGGTCTTGCGACAAAAGAGCAAACGACGAAATTATGAGCGACGAAGGTCGTATGGCCAGAGGGGGGAATATGGTATTTATGACTCATAATGGGGCAGATATCATAAATGGAGAGTTTTCTTGGATAAACGGAGCCTTTCCACCCTTGTGCATCTAATGGGTTGAATGGATAAGTTACTTTCGTTATTTTACCTAATCGTTTTATTTCCAAAATATATTCATTTAAGTTTTGCTCACTACCAAGGGCGGCTTCAGGCGTAATAATAGCTGTTTGATCGTAGAGCGCATTAGGTCCTAATAATCCTCGGCTTGGCTCTTCAAACTCCGAGTTTGATTCAATTTTTAATATTTGAGAGGCAGTGTAAACAAAGAGTTTATAAGTTGTTCCCCTAGGGATTTGTAGGTAATCACCCTCTTGGTATTCAATATGGCCATAGATTGTTTCGAGTTTTCCCGTTCCATTATGAATAAAGAAAAGTTCGTCATGATCAGCATTTCTAAAAAAATGAGGATAGGTTTTAGTAAAAAGACCAAGATTGATAATAACATCTTTATTTTCAAGCATAGGAAAAAAGGCATCAGGGTCAATTTGAGAAAAAACTGAAGGCATTGCCTGAGGCTTAAGCTCCCCCTCAATATTAGTCCAGCTAACGGGGGGATTTTGGTGATAAATCTGACTGACACGGCCGAAGAAGCCCTTGCGGCCATGCTCTTCCTCATAGAGTCCTTCGGGAATTTTAACATGGGCCTGTTTTGTATAAGTACCACTTGCTTTAAATGTTTCCATTATTACCTCACCTTTGGCCGGCCAACGATATTTTTGAGAGTGCCAATTTTTTCTACCGTTAAATTTATTTCATCACCTGGGCGTATCCATTTATCAAGCTCTAATCCACATCCGGTTCCAACTGTTCCTGAGCCAAAAACATCACCTGGTAGAACCCATTCATCTTGAGATACATGTTGAATCATTTGGGAAAATGAGAAATGTGCATCCCCTGATTGGCCCCTTGACCATTCTTCACCATTAATTGTTGCTGTCATTGTGAGATCAGGTTCTTTGAAGTCAAATTCATCCATCGTGACAATAACTGGCCCTAGAACAGAACAAAAGTCTTTACCTTTTGCTGGGCCAAGGCGAACGGCCATTTCTTTTTTTTGTATATCACGAGCTGAAATATCATTCAGAATAGTTAATCCAAAAATATGATCAATAGCATACGATTCTTTGATGTTTTGACCACATTTACCGATAACAACCGCTAATTCAAGTTCGTAATCTAATATTTTTGTATAAGACGGCCATAAGATTTCTTCTCCGTGGCCAATAAAGCCCTCTGTCGCTCCCTTATAGTAAGCCGGGATTTCATACCAGGCGGGCGGGATGGGCTCATTGCGCTTTTTAAAACCGGTGGCCACATGTTTTTCATGGGCATAGAAATCACGATAGGTCGCAATTTTGTCGAGAGGCGTCGTGAGGTTAATAAATGGCTCATCCAGACGATATGAAATGGGCGTACCATTTTTCAGTTGATCAATACCAAGTTTTTGCAAAAATAGATAAGTGGCATATCCTTCTTCGATTGCTTCAAAAGGATTGTCTGCATTATTTAATAAATGAAATAATGATGATGGAAGCCGATGATTGGCCCTGCTGTAGGGATCATAACGACCCTCTCTTTGATATTCACAGGCAAGGCTAAGGTTTGGATCTATGATTGTCTGATCGTCAATAAGTATTCCAAGCCTCTTTTGTGGAATCTGATTTAAGGTGTTTAAATAGGAACATATTTTCATTTGAGACTCCCGAATTGTCCTTCATATCCTATAATAACTTTATTCATTGCCTGGAAAAAATGATCCATCTCCTCTGGCGTACCAATTGATATTCTAATAAAGTCCGGCATTTCGTTGGTCGAAAGGGGTCGTATAATGACACCCTCATTAAGTAAATTTTCATATAAAAATTGACTTTTTTCTGCACTGCCGGTTTTAAGTGCTATAAAATTGGTGACAGATTTGATGGGGTTAAATCCCAAATTTTCTAGATAATTAAATGTTCGTTGGTATTGTTCATAGTTGTTTTTGATGGTTCTCTCAAGATGTGGTCGGTCCTGTAGAGCTCCGATCGCCCCTAATTGTCCAATTAAGTTGGGCTCAAAGGGTAATTTTACTTTGGATAGATTGGCAATTAAATCTTCATGCCCAAAACCATAGCCGACTCTAATTCCAGAAAGCCCATAGGCCTTGGAAAAGGTGCGGAGCGTAATGACATTATCATAACGGTATTCCATTGAGTCAGGATAATCATCAAACTCGTTGGCAAATTCGAAGTAAGCTTCATCTAAAATAACAAGGGTATTGCTTGGTACAGACTCCATTAGATAATCGAACTCTTTTTTGGTGATATAAGTACCCGTAGGATTATTTGGGTTCGCAATATAAATGACTTTCGTATTTTCGGTAATATTGGCAGCAATATTCTTTACATCATAACGATAATCGTCGGTGAGTGGGATGGTTTTTAACTTTGCCCCGACACTTCTTGCCAGAATATAAAACCCGATAAAGGTATTGGCAGAGGTTAAAACCTCAGCGCTTGGGCCAAGAAAGGCCCTTACAATATAGGCCATAATACCTTCGCTACCATTACCTAAAATGATATTTTCTGGCCTGAGTTGATAGAGCTTGGATAAGCTAGATTTCAATTGGAAGGCATGCATATCAGGGTAGCGGTGCAGCTCCAAGATACCGGGAGTCATTTTCTTGATGGCCAATGGTGAAGGTCCTAAAGGGTTTTCATTACTGGCCAACTTTGAGATTTTGGTAAGTCCTTTCTCTCTCGCAACTTCGTCAATTGGCTTTCCGGACTGATAAACCTTAAGGTTTCTAATATATTCAGGAACTAGCTCTTGGGTAATTTGTCGTGGGTCGATAACCTTCATTAGCACCTCAAATCGATTAAGGAAGTCATTGATTTTAATCCATAAGAATCCTATTCTAGGATTGACGGAAAGTCATTCTTGATACGGAGCGCATTTTGAAGTTTGAATTTGGGCAATTTTCTGAAGAACACTTAAGAAATATTAAAAAAGGCATTATCCTTTATAATCAAGAATTATATTGGGAGTGTCATGAGGACTTGGAAGACCATTGGTTAGAAGCGCAGGGAGATCCTGCTCGCTTAATCTATTGGGCCGTCATTCAGGCCGCAGCGGCCCTTTTTCATTACGATAATGGTAAGTTACCTGGTGCGGCGGGAATGTTAAAAAAAACAAAAAATAAGCTTGAACGGGCCGAAGCGCAGAGAGTAGAGACACCCTTATTAGAGACCTATCTTAATTGGTCTCAATTCAAAAAGGTGATTCAATCGATTCCTGATGATGGGGGCCTTGAGGATTTTGATAAACTCTACGAATTTAAATTTCCAGACCCGGAAAAGTGGGAGCTTGAATGAAGTATTTATTTTCTAGTTTTAAAGAAACAACGGCATTACTAAGGAAGGATAAAATTTCAATGGTCGTTTCTCTTGGACCAGTTCTTCTGGGTGTCTTATTGTACTCGGTTGTTGGTAAATATATCTTCGTCGATTTAATGAACGTCATTCGTTCCTGGATAGGGGAGACAATTGGGACAGGATTTTGGGATGGTATCCTAAATACCATTTTAATAGGACTTCTTTCTATTGGGATGTATTTTATTGTGACATGGACATTTATTCTAGTGGTCTCTCTTATCGCCTCGCCCTTTCATGATCAATTAAGTGGCCGTATGGAAAAATTAGTTAAAGGTGAGGTTCCTGCATCCCTTACAGAGGGATTGTGGAAAAGTTTCCAGAAATTTTTTCAAATGATCATTAATGAGGTTAAAAAGATATCTTTTATTTTATTAATGACATTAGTCGCATTTTTTATTGGGCTATTACCAATTTTAGCTCCAATTAGCATTTGCTTAACGGCGATTCTTTTGGCGGTAGGCTTTGTTGACTACACATGGTCGAGACATGATTTGTCTTTTTCTCAATGCTTTCGTGATATTAAGATTAACTTGTTGGGGTATACAATCTCAGGAGGAATTTTTCTTCTTCTACTTGCGATTCCAATTGTAAACTTATTTGTGATGCCTTATGCCGTCGCTTATTACGCGGTTTTCTACACTAGGAATTATTCTTAATTTTTAGGTAAGTGAGTTGCCGTCCAACAATAATCCAGTTTTTCCTGGAGATCAGCTTCTTCCCAGGGCTTAACTAAGTATTCATTGGCGCCCTCATTGATAGCACTAATAATATGTTCAACTTCATCAACAGTCGTGCACATAAGAAAAGGTATATTTTTAAATTTATTAGTGGCCTTTAGCTTTTTAAGAAAACTAAAGCCTGTACCATCAGGTAAATTCCAGTCCGAAATGATAAAATCAAATTTTTCTTGATTGCATAATTTAATGGCCTCTTTGATATTCGCCGCTTCAAATATTTTACCTGTGAATCCAAGGGCCTTAAGGTCTGACTTCAGTTTCATACGAATAGAACTCATATCTTCGAGGTGAAGAAAAGAAATATTTTTGGGCGTAGGAATTACAATTTTTTTTGCCATTTAAAAGCTCATATTCTATATAAAGTTCTCTTTCATTATAGCCATAAAATAATTGAAGGGGAATATGATTCTAAATTTACCTCGACCAATTATCATTGACTAGTTGATGCGTTATTTCGACTTGGAGTTAAAACCTGACTTTTAGCAGGGTAATAAAGAGTAAAACCTGCAAAAATAAGATCTGGATCCTTTATCATAACCTTATTATTATGAAAAATTGCTCTCCAATAGCGGTAATCTCCGTATACATTATGTGATATTTTAGAAAGATAATCACCTTTGAGAATGAGATAGGGGATGCCGCTAGGTGGCCAATTGATGTCTATTGATTCTGGTCGGTATTTGATAATTTGACCAGGAGTTAAATTATAATTTCCTGCTAAAGAGTTAGAATTTATCGATGCGAGCTCCCGCCATTTATCAATACGGGCATATAATTTAAAAGCAACATAGATCAATGTTTCATGCTCTTTGACATGGTAAGTATTAAAGTCTTCGGTAACGTTTTGTTCTTGCGGGAGTGAGTTTATTTGATGATCTTCTTCAGAGATAAATTGATCTGTAATTCCGTCAGAATCATCATCATAATATAAGTTGCCAATATCAGAACGAATACTGTCATTGAAGGCCGTTATTTTTGACTCATCGTCAAAGAGATTATCTGCCTTGGCCCCTGTGGACTCTTTTTCGTACTTCTCTAATTTTCTAACTATATCGCCATCAATCGCGACCTCATCCTCCTCGGTACTTAAGAGAGGATCATTGGAGTTTTGTAATTCCAAAAGGTCACCATCTTTATGTGGAATATTTTCAGCGGGTTGAGTCTTTCTTGATGAACAAGATGTACTCATTAAGAAAATAAGGACGACAATTACCTTGAGTAACATTTAAAACCTCAAAATATTATCGTAATTTTAGTTTTTTTTCTTAAAATTTATTTTAAGATATAACCAAAACCAATACCTCCACGATTAGTCGTCAGTTTACTTGGGCCATCCATGGTGTGGAATTTATATAGAAAATGAGCAAAAAAGTGTTTACTGAATTTATAATTGAGATAAAGCATTGTTTTAACACCTGTGTAAGCTTCGCTTGGTGGAACACCTTGCTCATGAATCGTATGAGATGTTACCAGGCTTTTAGATAAACTTAGCTTCGTAAAAATTTTCTTATTGAATATTGTGAATAACTTGGAGGCACCAAAAGTAAGGTATAGGACAGTATTTTTGTCAAATAAAACTTTTTGCTCATTCGCAATTCCTCCCATATTAAAGGTTGAGAACCGTTCATAATCTAAGCCTAGATAACCGGTGGTATTAAATTTCGTAAAGCGATATTCATTATAAAAATTTCCTCCTATTTCCGGGGGGGGAGAAATGTCATCAGCTGTCAGATTGTTGACCGCTGCGGTTAGGTAGGAGTAGTAAATACTCCAGGCCATCGAATAATGTGAGTTTTTTGGATAATAAGAAAAGGCCAGCCCTAGAGAAAAGGGACTATTTTGAGTAAAATTAATGCTACTATTAGCAGGATCAGTTTGAGTAAATTGACCATAACTTGCCATGTAAAAAGAAGAGGCCTTGAGACCAGAGGGGTATATACTGGACTTCTTCTTTTTGGCCTTCTTTTTAACCTCTTCTAACTTTTCTAAGATTTTCTTTTTGAATGATTTAAATTTTAGTCGGTCTAGTAAATCTTTTTGAATATAAAGTTTAATTTTTGTGCCAGGTGTGAGTTTTTTCCAGTTTGTAACATGGGGGTTCGCCTTTCTGGTAAGTTTTGTCATTCCTGTTTGTGAATTAATAATAGAGTCTGGTTTAACGAACCTTTTTAAAATGGAAGCAAAAGAGTCATTTTTTTGAACGATATAACTAAGGGTATAATAGCCAACAGCGTTGGCTTTATAATTTAAAGATAAAAAGAATAAAAAAAGCAATATTTTTTTCACATTTAAAAAACCAATGGGGAGATCGGGAAAATGAGTACTCCCAGCTTTGACCACTCTGTTTCTCGTCCCCACCTATCAACTACTTTTACACGATAAAAGAATTTTCCTGAGCGATTGGAAACCCAATAGCCATAATTATTTTTAAAGTCTTTATGGAATAAACGTTTTTTCATTTTTTTGTCTTGATAAACTTCGATATGGTATCGTTTGGCATATTTAATTTTTGGCATATTAATAATATTGGTGTCATGCCCCTTTATCTTTTTATAGTGTATGATCTGCCTGGGGTTGATCGCCGGGGCAGGAGATATTTTTGGTAAGGTCAGTTGAAATTTAGTGATAACTGAGTGCTCATCTTTATTTGCAAAAACGGACCAGTAAAAAGTACCTTTTCTGTCGAGGTTGAGCGTGATTGACTTCTTAGAAGTTTGTTTTTTAATAATAATGTTTTTGAGGCCCGGATCGGAAGATACCTTGATCGTAAATTTCTCCCCTTCGTGCTTGAGTTTTCTCCACTTAAAATCAATAGGAGTTATATCTTTCGCGGAGCGAATAATTTGTTTGTTATTTGGGACAGTATTTATTGCAACTGGACTATCAATAGTAAACTGACTTGATGAAGTTAGATCTGGGTTAGATTGTGGGCTAACACGCCAGTAAAAGACACCATTCTTTTTAAATTTGAGGCCATATTCGTTTCCGTTTAATTTCTTCGTGAGAAAAATTTTAGAGAAATCCTTTTTGTTTGAGACTTCTAATTTGAATTTTTTAAACCGCTCAGACTTCCATTTTAAATCAATTGTAATGTGCTTATTGTTACGCATGTGAATTTGATTTGGGTCTGGTGATAATAAAGTAGTCCCTTCGCTGAGTTTGATTTTTAATAAATGGTCTTTAGACCAAGGGCTTCCTCTTAATGATGACTTTAGTTTAATTTTATAATTTCCGCTATTTTTTGGGGTGAAAAAGTATTGGTTTGATTGAAATAGGTCTGTCGTTTTTTGATTGTGAGGGCCCTCTATAATAATATCGTGATTCAATAAAGGGGAACCGTCCGTTTCGAGTTTGAGAGCAAGTCCCTTGATGATATTAATCACCTCATCTGTACTAGGGCTTAAGAGATTAAGAGGTTCTGGTGGCTCCATTCTAATTTTTATAATTCGAGAACTGACTAGGCCATCATCTGTATTAGTGGTGAGTTGGGCGTAATAGGATCCTGGGCGACTAAAGATGACATGCTTGTTTTTCGTTACCTTATCTGAAGATTTAAAACGCTGGACTCGTTTGTCAAAGTTTGCTGAGCGAGAGACTTTTAAGGTGACTAAAGAGTTCGAATTAGACTCCCACATAAAGTTTAACTTTGGGTTTTTATTGATAACCTGAGAGTAATCATTTCCAGGGAAGGTGAATCTTATTATTTTATCAGGGTTTAACTTTTTACCTATGCTAGAGTTAAAAGCTTCTGTTGAGTCGAGCGAGATATTTTTTCCCTCAGAGTTTAGTTGTAAATTGCCCCCTTGGTTCCAAATATTAAGCCCACTTTTTGTGCTTTGAATTTTTACCTGAGAGTTACTACCTTTAAGCGTAATTTTCTCACCATTTGTAATGATATTAACTTTATTATTGCTACCTGATAAGTTTAGGTCTAATAGGCCCTGCTTAAGATCCAGCTCGAAGATATTATCATTGATATCGATTTTAACTAATGTATTAGGAGGAATCTCTAATTGTGAGTTATTAATAAATTTAATATCAATGGAAGATTTTTCGTCAGTGAATAAGTAATCCCCTTTATAGAGATCCTGGTTACTTTTAATCGGGCTCCAACTAAGGTTCTCATTCTTTTTACGTTTGGCAAGGTTTTCAACATTGATAACCTTGGCAATGGTTTCTGACCCTTCAAAATTCATGAATGTCCCCTCTGTAAAAAAGAGGAGGTAGATGGATCCAGCAAGAATTATTGAGGATATGGTGAGAAGTATTTTCCCATCTTTGCCCATAAAAAACCTTTAAGCTAGTTAAGTTATATTCCGAACAGTTAACATGTAGCAATATCTTACTATTTTTAGGTATTTAAATCATGCCTAGAAAAAAATACCTTTGGGGAAAAATGGAAACTAAAAAAGTCAGGTTTTCGCTTAAATTAAAAATACTTTTGAGTATTGTGGCACTTTTGTTTCTCGCCATTTGGACAAACCTTTACTTTGCGACAGATATTTTTCTAAAAGATAAGACGAGCTATATTTATGAAACGGGACTCAATCGCTCTCAGCAACTAACAAGTAAGCTGACAAGTAAAATAAATGACTATATTAACAAAACAGTACTTTATAGCTTGGTTAATAAAGTCGCTCCTGCAAAGTTAGCAACAATAATTGATTCGGAAAAAGACTTACTGTTTTATGCGGTTTCATCACTTGATGGAAAAACTAATGAAATATTTTTAAAAAATAAATCCGACGAGTTTAAAAAAATAACTTCCAAAATTGATGGTGCTAATTTTACCTTTGAAAAAGTTTTTGGCCTGTACAGGAAAGATCAAGGGCAGGAGATTCAGGTTTATTCGACGACTAATAAATTTAAAGTACCGTCTTTAGTTGCTTTTGTTAAAAATGAGGGGGCCAACGAGCTTTATGCGATTGGTCTAAGCTTACACCTTATTAAGTCTGAATTTAAAACTGATAATATATTTCACAATATTTTGATTGATAATGACGGGAACTCATTTTTAAATGACGTTTCAGATATTGAAGATGCTAAAAGTTATATCAATGAAATTCTCGAAAACCCTATAAGTAAGGGGACTCGTGAAGTTAAGAGTC
Source organism: Bacteriovoracaceae bacterium (assembly GCA_041586955.1). Lineage (GTDB taxonomy): Bacteria > Bdellovibrionota > Bacteriovoracia > Bacteriovoracales > Bacteriovoracaceae > JBFGZE01. The sequence continues at coordinate 4,994 of JBFGZE010000036.1, read as the reverse complement.
GTATTGGTAAAGATCTTTTGATTTCATTTATCAAGTATGAAGATTTTAATATTAATGTGATCTCAGGGATAACTAAAAAAAGGGCCTTTCTTGTCGCTCAGAAATTATTGGAAAAAGCAGTCATCTTTGGTGTCGGCCTAATGGCCTTATCAATTATTTTAGGAACCCTTTTATCTTTTTCCATTACAAAGCCGATTTCTTCTCTCCTCGAAGGGACGAGAAATGTTGCAAAAGGTATGTTTGATAAAAAAATTGAAGTAAAGACTAAGGATGAGCTCTTTATCTTGGGCGACTCTTTTAATTATATGAGCTCCGAAATACAATCATTATTAGAATCCAAAGAAGTGATTATTGAAGAGTTAAGAGTCGCTCAAGCTAAACTTGAAGATTATAGTAAAAATCTAGAGAAAATGGTTGAGCAAAGAACTATTGAGTTGAAAAGAGCGAATGACTTTATGGCCGCGATGGTTGATTCCCTCGATCAGGGCCTGATGGTTTTTGATAAAAATAATATGTGTAATGAACGCTATACCAAGGCCTGTGAGGATATTTTTGGAATTATTCCCGCTGGAAAGAGTGTTACGAGCGTTCTAGGTATAGATCAAGAAAAAGATATATCAGCATTTAATTCCTGGAGTTCAATTCTTTTTAGCGAAAAGATTCCTTTCAACAGCTCTGTCCAGCTTGGGCCACAAAATAAGGTCTTTGGTGAAAATGTCGACGATGAAGGATTTAAGTTTATTGAACTCGAATATTTTCCCATGAGAAATGACGATGGAGCAATTGGCAATATAGTTGCTGTTGCCACAGACAAAACAGAAGAAGTTAAAGCACGTGAGCAATTTAAAGAAAAAGAAGCTTATGTTTCGATGATTCTAAAAATGATTAATAATAAACGCCAATTCTTCTCTTTTTTAGAAGAGGTTGATTCAAGTATTAAGCTTTTAGAAAAAGTCATTAAAGATGATGGTGAATTTGAAATCTCACAGGCATTAATCTATTTCCACTCTTTGAATGGGGGATTTGGTCTTTATTCAGTGTTTAACCTTCAACAATTGGCCAGGACATATGAGCAGGAATTGGTTGAACTTAAAGAATCAGGTCGTGATATTTCTTCTTATGGCCCGCAGTTGAGATCTAATATTGATCACTTTAAAAATGAGTATTCTCTGTTTTTAAATGAATGTAGCCGTATTTTTGGTGATAATTACCAAGAATCAAAAAACAGTATTGAAATTCCAAAGTCGACCATTGAAGATCTCTATCAGCGAGCAATTTTCGCCAATGATAAAGAAATGGTTGAATTTTGTTATGAAAATTTCGTTAAAGAACCTGTGCTGTCTCAATTTAAAGGATACGCAGAATTAATTCAAAATCTTGCAACGACTCTTAATAAAAATATAAAGCCTGTAGATTTTAAGAATTCAGAGTTAAGAGTAGATGTCGCTAAAAATAAAGAGTTATTTTCTGTTATGGTTCACCTCTTTAGAAATTGTGTTGATCATGGTATCGAGCATCAATCAGAAAGAGTTGATCTTGGAAAAGATCCTGCCGGTTTAATTTCTGTTGCCTTTCAAGAAAATGACAATATGCTTGAAATCATTGTTCAAGATGATGGGGGGGGAATTGACCCACAAAAAATTAGGGACAAATTGTACTCTTTAAACCCTGATGGGTCTTACGATGATATCCCGGATGAAAAAATTATTTATCATATTTTCGATCCCATGTTCTCTACTGCAGAAGAAGTGACAAGCGTCTCTGGACGCGGTGTGGGAATGTCAGCAATCAAGGATGTTATTGATAAACGGGGTGGTAAAATTTATATGAAGTCCATCGTTAACCGCGGAACAACCTTTAGATTTTCGGTACCTCTTACTTAAGACTTTGAACGATTTTTTCTCTAATAACGTCTACATTAAATGGCTTTAATATATAATTACTCGCCCCCTCTTGGATGGCGGTGAGAATAATATCTTTTTCATTTTCAGTACTAATCATTATTACGGGGGTGGTCATATAGGACTCAGTTGCTCTGATATTTTTTAATAATTGAATCCCATTGCAGTGAGGCATGTTGATATCAGAAAGAATAAGCTCAAAGGCCGAATCAAATTGGGCATCCATTCTTAACTTTTCCCAGGCCTCCTTACCATCTTTTGCTTCAGTTATATTTCTAAAGCCAAGCATTTTTAGGCACGCAACGACTTCTAGTCGCACTGTTTGCATATCATCAACTACGAGAATTTTTGTGTCGGGTGTAAGGTCTGTTCCTGGAATTGCCATATATTGCTCCTGTAAAGTCTATTCTAAATGATAAATCCACTTTCCATGCAAAAAATTTGTGGTAGTTTGGATAAAAACAGAAGCTATTACTGATAAGTCCCTGTTTTCAGTCACTTAGCCCTTAAATGCCGCTAGGCTATTTTTTAATGATTGCGACTTCTGGGTAAATTCCTCTAGTTTAGACCTTGTTTCGATGACTACATCTTCGGGCGCATTTCTCATAAATTTTTCATTGGCCAGTTTTTTTGAAAATTTATTAACCTCCTTCATTGTTTTAGCGAGGTCTTTCTCTAGCCTATTTATTTGATCGTTAAGGTCGATTACTCCCTCAAGCGGGATAAAGATTTCACAAAAGCTTGTGGCGTTCATAATTGATTTTGCCGGCCTTTGCTCATCATAGGTTTTGAAAACAATATTATTCACTTTTGCTAAATTATGGAAAAAGATAACCTGTTCTTTAAGAAATTCGATTGTTTTTTGATCATCAATAAAAATATTAACGCCTACCTCATCCTTGGGCTTGATATTGACAGAGGAGCGCAGGTTCCTTATCGAGGAAATAATTTCAATGAACCGGTTCATTTGAATTGTTTCTTGATCAAAGGTGATACTTTCGTCAAATTCAGGATAGTCGGTTACGATCAATAGGTCATCCTCTTTCTCCTTTAGGTGCGCCCATAATTCTTCTGTGATGTATGGGGTGAAAGGATGCATAAGCGCCACAATTTTTTTAAAGCAATGCTTGAGAACAGAGGCCCTTATCCGTTTTTTATCTTCAGCGTCACTATGAAGGATGGGTTTGGACAACTCAATAAACCAGCTACAGAATTTCTCATAAACAAAGTGGTAGATGGCCGAGCAAGAGTCATCATATCGATACTCTTCAATGCTTTTATTCATGGACTTGGTGACAATATTAAGTTCACCTAGGATCCATTTCTCATGAGAATCTAAGTTTTTTACCCCACTTAATGGCTTCGCATCCTCCAAGAAAGGGGCCATAAAGCGGAAAGCATTCCAAATCTTATTAATAAAATTGCGATAACCGCTAATTCTCTCTGGATCTAAATTAATATTTCTATTATACCCACTGCCAGCTGCGAGGGTGAATCTAAAGGAGTCAGCACCATAAAGTTCAATCATCTCAATAGGATCAATTCCATTACCAAGAGATTTACTCATCTTGCGACCAAGCTTATCTCTCACGATGGCATGGATATAGATATCTTTGAAAGGAACTTGACCGGTAAACTTTAAAGACATCATCATCATACGGGCAACCCAGAAAAAGATGATATCGTGGCCAGTCACTAGGGTCGCAGTAGGGAAGAATGTATCAAATTTCTTTTCAATCATTCTTTCTTTATTGGGCCAACCAAGCGTACTCAAAGGCCAAAGGGCCGAGCTGAACCACGTGTCAAGAACGTCAGGGTCTTGTTCAATTTTTTGATGTTGGCATTTTGGACAGGCGCTTGGGGATATGTTTTCATCGGCCCATTGATGGTGACATGATTGACAAGTAAATACCGGAATACGATGACCCCACCATAATTGACGAGATAAGCACCAGTTTTTCGGCTCTCTGAGCCAAGAGAAATAAGTATTCTCCCAGCCTTTAGGGAAGAACTTTGTTTTTTCATCTGTAATCGCGTTAACGGCTTCTCTCGCCATATCTTGTACATTCAAAAACCATTGCTTGGAGACGATGGGCTCAATCAGAGCGTGAGAGCGGTCTCCATGGCCAACTTGGTGAATATGATCTTTTACTTCTTTTAAGAGTCCGAGTTCTTCTAGTTCAGCAGTAATTTCTTTTCTGGCCTGTTTGCAGGTCTTCCCTTGATAATGGAGCCCATTTTCATTAAAGGTTGCGTCTTTATTGAGAAGATTAATAATAGGAAGGTTATGTTTTTTCCCTAGATCAAAATCATTAAAGTCATGACCAGGAGTTACCTTTAAGCAACCTGTTCCTTTTTCGCGATCAACATATTCGTCGGCAATAATAGGCACTTCTCTATTACAAATAGGAACAATTGCTGTTTTTCCAATGAGGTGCTGGAATCGTTCATCTTCAGGGTGTACACAGACCGCGGTATCACCCAATAATGTTTCAGGTCTTGTTGTCGCTATTTCAAGTAATTCATTACTATCTTTGATCTTATAATGGAGATGATAAAATGCGCCGCTTACTTCTTTGTGTTCAACTTCTGCATCAGAGATCGCACTTTGTAAAACAGGGTCCCAGTTAACAATATAATCAGATTGATAAATAAGCCCTTCGTTAAAAAGGCTGGTGAAAACCTTGCGAACGGCCTCATTGGGCCCTTTATCCATGGTGAACATAGAATAATCCCAGTCGGGGCTTGCTCCTAGGCGTCTTTGTTGATCGGCAATAATGCCACCAAAGTTTTCTTTCCAGTTCCATATTTTCTTTAAAAAAGTATCTCGGTCATAATCGTGACGAGTTTTCTTTTCCTCTTCCCAGACCTTTTTCTCAACAACATTTTGGGTTGCAATACCAGCGTGGTCCATTCCAGGAAGCCATAATGTTTCATAGCCTTTCATTCGCTTAAACCGGATGAGGGCATCTTGAGTGGTCACATCAAGGGCATGCCCGGCGTGTAGTTTGCCGGTAACGTTGGGAGGAGGCATAATAATACAATAGGATTCATTTTTTTTACCAGGTTTTGGCCTAAAGTACTTACCCTCGT
>JBFGZE010000035.1:0-29278 GCA_041586955.1 Bacteriovoracaceae bacterium | reverse complement strand
CGTCTTGTTTGGGAGGATGTCAATTTTCCAGATTTTGGCAATACGCTGGATGACTTTATAACTCTTTATGAAGACCCTGGCGCGAAAAAAAATGATAGATTATATGGTTATAAGGTTTATCGATCAGATGATAACCAATTAACGTGGAAGGATTTAACCACTTCAACGGTGTCTAGTTATCAAACTGCCGCAAATAGCGGTTTAGTTCATCCAAAAACAGTTAGTGAAAGAGTTCATGGAAACGCTTCTTCTGTTAACTTTAAGGTGGCGGAGTTTTTTGATTATTCTGTTGAAAGTTTTGATAGAAACGGTCATTTAGGAGAGGGCACTGATCGAGGTCGAATTTACTATTATAAGATTGTTCCAGTTTTTAATGGTAGAGAACTTGCTAATAACGATGCGACAAATAATGGTCATCATATTGTAAAAGTTATTCTTCCTCCCGCTAATATGGCCCTCGTCCATCGCTATATTGCTAATCGAATGATGTGTTTATCACTTGGGAAAACCATTGATAAAACCCAATCCGGGAATTATTCATGTGATTATAATGGTGTTGGAGCCTCTAAAAAAGGGTCTGTTTGGACTTTGGGACAATCTATTTATGATCAACGAGACCACCTACTTGTTGACCGGTTTGAACTAGGTTGCCAAGTGACAAGAGGTAGTCCGGATACCTACACAAGTGTTAACCTCTCTCCTTCAAAAAGTTCTCAAAATGCTGTATCTGATTTTGATGGTATGAATGACCTTGGTGGTAATTTCGTAGGTTGTAATGCTACTAATTCCACTGATGATTTTTTTGATGGAGATCCTCCGAGTTCTATATCAAATGGCGGTAACCCCACCCTTGATCCCAATACCGTTTGGCCAGGAGATTGTTCAGGGGTTAATATGATCAAAGTCGCTAGGTCAGATTGTACCGCTCTTGGGGCCGGGAGTACAGAGGCCCTTTCTCTTAAATATCCAGGAATTGGACAGGGGAATTTCACAGTGGGTGACCCCCAAGATCTTCTTGATCAATGTGATGACTCTCCGTCTCTCCATGAAGGCATACTTCTAGACCATACAGATTCTAATTCAATTTATCAAAATACCGCCAATTATAGTTTCCCCGCGCAGTCAGAACTAGGAGGAGTTTACCATGTTAGAGATTCTGGTACTTCTGGTAACCAAACCTTGGGAACTTTAAGAGCGCCGGATCCCGGAAACTCCAGTGGCGAAGCTGCTTTTAATGACGATGGTACTAGAGTTGAGGTCTCGAGCTGCTTTATTAATTTCCAGCACGTTGATAGCGGAGGTAAGTATTTTCCAAGATGGATACCTGCCAATTTCTTAGAAAGTAGTGAGTACAAGCATTCTATTACCAATAATGGACTGAGCTTATTAGATCAAACGATGGATCAAGTACATGCGAATACTGATTTTTATGGTGGGGATGATTTTAATGCTCCTTTAGGTACGGCCAATAGAAATAGGTTTGATAAATCAAGTACACCTATTGGAAAGATTATTTCTGCGAATATGGCCAAGCTTCCGCCCCTGAGCCAGGTTCCAAGAGATGCCGTACAAAAAATATGTGGATTGTATGCAGTTGAAGTCGGCTACAGTGATTCGGGTAATAATTTTGCAAAAGTGGGAGAGACTAAAGATAAAAGAATGTTAAGAAGATCAGAATTCCTCGTCGCTAGCTCATGGAATTCAGATTTTAATGGGACAAAAATATCGAATTTAGAATCGGGAAATATTGGAGCAGAGGCAAGAAGTTGTAATACTACAGGGAGAGGAATTGGAACTCCCGGTTCACCATTAACCCCCGGTAGTTTATGGGGTGCGAACTCGGTTAAGTCTTCTGGAGCAAAAGGATTGGTGGTTACAGGTTCATCGGCACTAGATAGCACGTTGGATAATACCGAAAGATGCGTCAGTCGATGGGGAATTCAAGATATGGTTGGTAATGGTGCTGAAGTTAATAGTGATCAGATCTATTGTGATTTTACTCTTGATAAATTTAAATTTGGATCTTCCACAGGTGATAACTTCGAAATCTTTAATAATGATAGTATTGAAGATTCCGTGGATTCTCTTTTTTACGTAGAATCTCAACCTGATTCAGGTGCTTGCTCTCCAGTGAGAAAAGGTATAGATAACGGGCCATATATTATTGGTGGAAATACGATTCAAGAAATTTATAATATTTTTACTGATTCATATGATCTGAGCATTTTGGAAGAGTTAAATAGCACTGATCCCAACTTTGTCGAGGATTGGCGAAATGGCGATGGCTCATTTTTAGACTTTGGGCAAAGCGCGATGGCCCCGCCGCTTAAGGAAGATAATGCTCTTCGAATTGAGAGTAACTTTGCTGCTAATTATGGCAAATACTTCAGTCCGGTTCTTGGACTTCCTTTAACTTGCACGGACCTTTCTGCATGTGGCCCATTTGGCTCAGATAATAAAATTATCACGACCACACAATTAGTTGCGCAAAATGGAGGCGGTGGTGCTTATGATCCTGATACCCTGCAGTTTGATTTTCCCATAGGCAATTCAGAGGTATATTCTACAGGTTCTAGTTCAGTGGCCACGGGGGCGTCGAATACAGGAAGCATTAATTATGCCACCAGAACCGTCGTTACAGGGATTGATGGTGCCGGTGCTCCCATAACTGAAGTCTTTTCTCAGGGGATGGCCCCCGCTCGAGTCAGTTATGAAAAACGATGGATGGTGAGTCGGTCACTTCCTTTCCATATTATATCGGGAGGTAGTGTTGAGGTTAATCGAAGTGGACGGTACACGGTTGAATTTTCTAACTCTAGTTCTGGCCGTCCAGAAGTTCCAAGATGTATGGTGAGGATTCAGGATTAAACTTAAAAAAGACTATTCGTTTTACGATAGTCTTTTTTATATGAGGTAATTGGCGTCTACTCTCGTGAGAAAGAACCTTTTTAATAGAAAGGTCCTTTCTCACGAGAGTACTGGCCCTTTTATTAAAAGTTAGTCAATTCTTAATATCATAAAGAATTTTTTCTTGTAGTTTGTTATAGTGCTTTCTATGACTAAATATCTTGTTTTACTAATTTTTATTGCTGCGGGTTGTTCATCACAAGATTTTAAGAACCCCTACAAGGCCCCTTTTGATGGTCAAAAGTTCGAAAACTTGGAGCCTTTTCCTTCAAAGTCTTTTTTCACACTTTTAAAGTGGAAATTTTTTAAGAATAATCGTCAAGATTGGCCCGAGTGGATTGAACTTCCTTTAGGGAAAAAACCTAAGGAACGTACATTCAAAGGTGAAATTATATACACCGTCATAAATCACGCGACGGTTTTGCTCCAAGTCGATGGGGTAAATATTTTAACTGATCCGATCTGGTCTGAGCGCACCTCTCCCGTGTCTTTTTTGGGACCCAAGAGAGTTCACAGTCCAACGATTAGATTTGAAGATTTACCACCCATAGACTTGGTCTTAATTTCTCATAATCACTATGATCATCTTGATCTCCCCACGCTAAAAAGGCTTAGTGATCGATATTTACCAAAAATTATCGTTGGCCTAAATAATGGTGAACTCCTAAAGAGGGAAGGGATAAAGAATTTCGTAGAAATGGACTGGTATCAAAAACTTGAATATAAGGATTTAAATATTACATTTATGCCTGCCCAGCATTGGTCGGCGAGAGGTCTTTTTGATAAATTTGAAACTTTGTGGGGTGGTTATGTCATCGAGTCTAGGAAAGGGCAGGTTTATTTCGCTGGAGACACGGGTTACGGTAAGTTCTTTAAGGAATTCAAAAAGAGGTTTCCAAAGATTATCTTAAGTTTTTTACCGATAGGTTCCTATGAACCTCGATGGTTCATGAGGTCATCTCATCTAAATCCGGATGAGGCCGTCCAAGTACATGTCGATATCGAAAGTAAGCATAGTGTAGGTATTCATTTTGGAACTTTTCAGCTGACAGATGAGGGTCGAGACCGGCCGGTTAAAGATTTGAAAAAGGTGCTAAAGGGGAAAGATTTAAGCTTTTTAGTACCAGTATTTGGAAAGTCATACTCTCTTTAATCGCTGCATTTAGGGACAAGTTAGAAAACCTATCAGAGAGTCAACCTTCTTGAGTCATCGCTATTTTCTATTTTGGAGGTAGGGGATGACCCTTTTTTGGCAATTTTGATGGTATTTGATCCAGGTTTCGTTTCCTATAGTAGGGCCATTTAAATTAGTTTCAATAACTTAGGGGACGATCCACTCCTTTTTACTCAATGCTTCCAAGAACGTCACAATTCCCTTAAAGTGGGGGATCTAATAGAGAGGTCCCATGAAATTGTTTTTATCCCTTTGGCTCATCGCCACGGCCCATAACCTTAATGCCCAATCTTATCAGGCCACGGTATTAGCACATAAGAAGGAGAGCATTGAAAACCCGGCCTGTTTATCTGGTAATTGTGAGTGGACCAAGTTTTCTGTCGAGGCGACCGATAAGCGTTACTCATTTGATTTTTTAGAATTTCCCAGTTTTCGTACCGTTCATATGAATCGAATTGAATTCTCTGATCCTAAGTTCAACACTCAATATGGAATTGTTCAATGGATTAAAGGTTGTGTCTACCAATCGCAAAAACAAAAAGATGGTAGTATTCAAATTAGTTATAATATTGGCCGTCAATTTTTCGGAAAAAGTGTACACTTTAACCATCCCGAGTGGGTTATCGATTCCGTCGACCAAGATCCACTTTATTGGTCAGATCCCTCTCTACCCATAGAGAGAAATGGTGCTTACCTCGCTCTTCGCCCTGAGCTTGATGTCGTAGACCCACTCTGGATATATTTGACTGACGCACCTGACTCGTTAGAAATTTGGTCCTACGATATGCCAACTGGAGGAGGTCAAAGATCATACGGGCGTTATATTAATGCTAATATGTTTTTTAAAACTTGCCTCTATAAGATCGATGAAGTTCCTATCCTCAGCACACCACAAGGAACAAATATAGGTAAGGCCATTCATTGTTTTAAATGGAAAAACTCATGGGTCTATAATTTCGAGACTGAAGCTTATCAGTCCCCAGATACTCTCGTGAAGTTTTGCCAAAGGCCTAATAAAAATTAAAGGATTTACCCTTTTTATCACTCCACAAAGGGGATAGCGCCGATCTTTTAATTCAATTGCTGAAGAACATATCAGTCCAAAAAGTATGACCCTTCCTTATGTCCTAGTCACCTGTATTTGACTGAATTAACGCTCCTCCAGGGAGTTAGAATTAACTTTTAAAGCTTATTGGGTATAAAGTTCTCAGTAGCATCTATTTTCTCCTATATGCTATCATTTCAATTAATATGAATAAGAAAATCAAACAACCATTTCTAACTTTCTTTTTCCTCTTTCTGGCCTTGTTTTTTAGTAGAACAGGATGGGCAATTCAAAAAGCGGCCACTTTAGAACCATATATTTTTCATCAGGATGGTGATTACACTATTGATAGTGCCAATGATTCAGGATCCCTTAGAGTTTCTGGGGCCGGTGCACGAATAGGTGGAGTGTTTGGGATTTTGTTCATCGGTGCAGAGGGAATGTTTGGTGTGAGTAATATGAAAACCACTCTTTCGCCAGATACTGTTAATCGTGATAATCATCCACTGGCCAAGACGAGTTATGATGCTATCGGTGGAACATTGGGGCTCATGTTGGGACGATTGCAACTGTATGGCACCTATTTTTTTGATGAAAAGCTGAATTATAAAAAAAGAGTGAATGCTACTGAAACCGATGTTGAACACGATTTAACCTATAACTACCTGGGAGAGGGGTATAAGTACACTCTTGCTTATAATTTGGCGGGTGGCCTTAATATTGGTGTCGGTTATCATCGAGGTCATTTGAATAGGTTTCGAAAAAAATATGAACCAGAAACGACCAATAATAAAACGACAAATTTCCAACCAAGAAGTGCCCTTAAAACAGAAACTTTTGAAGTTTATCTTTCCTGGCGTTTTGCTACCGACAAATTTGTGACCATAAAGTAATAATTTTTTAATCTTAATAACTTTTATATATCAAAATTATATTTTGTTATGGGAGTACACTTAAACGCACACTTCGACATTATCCTAAGGCCAATGGAGGTTTTGGTCGCGTAGTTAAGTAAGCTTTTTTAAATTGTATCTCCGTGCCCAATTATCGATTTTTTACGCCTAATTTTAAAATACTTAATTTGATTTATAAATGGGAATTTTATTCTTAGAAAAGAAGTTATGCTCAGCTAGTTCAATGTTTTTGAATAAAGGTGCGCTGTGTCGTTACCTTCTTTCTCTATATAAATCAGGTAAAATTTTGTTTATATTTTAAAATAGATATGGAGATAGTTATGAATATTAGTGAGAGTAAGTTTAATATGTGGAGAGCAACGTTGGCCGTTGTTCATTTAGATGGCGTTTTAACTGAGGAAGAAAAAAACTGGGGCAAGAAGCGAATAGAGCATATTTCCCGATTATTTAAACTTTCAGAAGATCAAATGACCATCTTAGAAGATGATCTAAACAAAGGTGGAGTTGATTTTGCAACCATCATTCCAAAAATCACTGACAGGTCTGATCTGGCCTTTTTAGTCCATCAAATTAGAGTTGTAGGGCACTTAGATAGTGATTTTAGTGCTCAAGAAAAAGATATGTATAAAAAAATAAGTGATCTTGTGATGTCTAAAATAAATCTTGAGGATATTTCTCAGCAAGTTCAATCAATGGAATTGGCCTCTTATCACGAAGATAATGTCTATCAAATGAGCAATGAGAATTCCATTTTTGAAAAAGTATTTAAAGAAATATTGAAGGCCATTAATCCAGGTGATTATAAATTTCCAAAGAAAAAATAAAGTTTAAAATTTGTAATAAGTGATAATACTCTTGAAAAATGAATGCCTGTACAAATTTCAAAAAAAATCTGTGGCAAGAGACAGGTTAGTTATTTTGCCGTAAAATTTATAGCTTTTTGAGAATAATATTTAAATTAAGGCCAATTGGGATTCCTGTCACTTTATAGAAAAAATTAGAAAATTTGAAATAACATTTTCTAATGAAGTTTTTTACTAAATATAGTCTGTGATAATCATGCCAGTATTCTGATTCTGCCATTTGTACTTCACATACTTCAAAGCCCAATGAATGCGACACCATATTAAGTGATTTAACACTAAAGTGATTAATATGGCCGAAACCTCCAAAGACACCAACCTTGCTTAATCCTATACGATTGGCAATATTTTGTTTAAGGATTTGCATTGGGGCATTAGGGACTTTGATGTAAAGAATACCATCTTTTTTTAAAACTCTGTGTAGCGTTTTTAGCACTTCGATGGGATCAACAAGATGCTCGAGTACATCGATAATAGTGATACAATCGTATCGATTAGAAGGAATTGTGGTATTTTGCATTTTACAGCACCATACTTCATATCCCAGTTTTTCTTTAGAGTATTTGGCCAGCTTAGGGTTTACTTCGACACCTTCTGGAGTAAATCCTTTTTTGTCTGCAAAAAAAAGTAATTTCCCTGCGAAGCTACCGACATCTAGTAATAATCCCTTGTTTGGCCTGTATTTTAATAAAGTGTTTAAAACGTTTTCCACAATAATACTTTTCCTGAAGGCCTTTACTTCCTCTTCTGGGTTAAACCAACCATTATCATATCTATTATCAAAAAAAGTTGGGGACGAAGGAATTTCCTTAGTAAAAGCAAAAGAACAATCATTACATTTTAAAAGTTGAGACCAGGTACCTGAAAAAGTAAAAACTTCGGGGTGAACTTCACGGGGAAAAATATTTTGCTCATTTTTGATAGGTTTACAATTAGAGGAGTTACAAAGAGGGCAATTTTTCAGAAGGTAAACATTTGTATCGAAAGTTTCACAATCCTCTTCTTTTTTAAGCAATTCCATTTGATCTCCTCTTTTATTCCTAATTGTAAATGACGACTATAACGCTTACAAGGAGTACAAATTTACATCGTTTTAGTGTAGCAAGAGTTTAAGTCGCAAAAATGCCCATCCAATTACTATCCCGAATTGGGAAAGGGAAAAATGTGCCTAATGGCGACTTAAACTCTATTTATCATAACTAGTCCTCATATTTCTTTTTCATTCCGATGGCCCAATTAATAATCCCAATCTCTTTTTGGCAATCAAGGGAGTAAATGACGCCATTCAAGGCCTTTATCGCTGTAGCGGGTTCTGAGTGACTAACATCAAAAAAGTCACATAATTGGGCACCACAAGATGCATCTCTATGGGAATAATCAAAAGTATCTATAAGATTGTTTATGTCTACAATATCTATATTGGAGCCGACGTCTTCACATCCTTTTAATTTTTTCCATAACTTATCCGGGTTTAAATAATGCACACCATCTCTAAAACTTTGACACGATTTCTCTCTATTCGTGTTAATAATCTCCCATGCGTATTCTATACTTTCACTCTCACTTTCCAATAGACGAATGGCCTTGTTCCAATTTCTCTGGCACTTTTTAAATTCCGCAGCAGATGAGAAAGTAGACAGTAAAGTGAATGTTATAATTAGGAATGACTTCATAGTAGGACCTCGCGTTTATTGGTGACTAAATGGTTTATATTGTTTTTTGTACCAGAATGTACTTTTTTATAAAGGGTGGGCCTTCATAATTACAATCGCTGTCAACAATATAAACAATCGGCAGTTTGAATTAATTAGGGGTCTTAGATGACAATGGTAGAGTTAAGAGCAGGATTATTTCTTGGCCTTAAGTATTTCTTGGTATTGTTTTTTTAATACTGACCAATCAGTTCCTGAGAATAGATTAATACGTTTTAATTCCTGCCAATAGCGATCATTATGGGTATGGACATAAGGTCCTAGACGCAGGAGTAACTCTAGCCATTCCTTTTGTGCTTGCTCTGAAAGACTGCTCTCTGGCGCCATACTCAGGAGAGAGTCCATTTGATGAGCGGGGGCACGAGTTAAACCCTTGCGAAACACTATGTCTTTAAACTGGGGAACCGCCAACTCTAGAACCTCATGGAAAGTCTTTGTAAAATGCCCGAGTCGATCATCTCTTTGCCAAGAAGGGCATAGTAATTGGAGCAATACCTTTAGCTGCTTATCATTAATTTTATCAGTGATACCCCAGCGTTGTAAGTTGTTCAGGGATACTATCGTTTCGGCCAATAGGCCTTCTAGTGGAGAGCGTTTCGTTAAGGGCCCACCATTAGATAGGCCATAATAGAAAAAGCTTATTTGGGCCCTAAAATGGGGGACATTTTTATCTTTGATATGGTTGATAAAATGATAAAAGGCCTCTCTATCCTTGGTTCTCCTAAGCATAGTTCCAGGCGCAATCAACACTAATCGGCCATTTTTCCGATCAAAAACAAAATTATTTAAGCGAAGATTAGTGGGAAAGCTTTCTAATTGATCCATTTTGTAGAGAAGGTTCGCCATCAATTGGGCCGCTTGCCAAGGAGCATCTTTCTTGACCGCCAAATGATCAAGGCCTGTTCCGGAAATGTTTTCCTTAATAAGAAAATCAGCATTGCCGCCAATAACTTTAGGCACCGGGAAGCCCAAGGTCTCTAGCTCCTGTAAGCTTTTTTGTTCCAATATGAGCTCGTTATTATTGGCCACACTACCATTCTTGTTTTTTCGTACTTTGACGAGGAATTCTGGATTCTTTGCATGAAGAAAAATATTAGAGGTCTGATCGTCACCAATTTTTTTCCCGAGTGGCGGCATAGCACTAATACCTCCGATCAGAGAACCCATTAAATCATGGCAGGGAGGAGTTCCCATTTTTTTAGTGGCAATAGCACGACCTGGTTGATGTGAGCAGGAGAAGTGCGAGAAAAAGAAAAGACTTAGTATAATGGGCCTCACTTAAACTGCCCTGCTTTATCAATTATTTTATGAGTAAACTTGATTACCACCATGAACTTCCCCTCTCAGTCGTAAAGACTTATCGGTACAGAGGGAAATTTGGTGATGATTCGTTGGAAAATTGAAGGGCATGGCCAAAATTACCTAGGGCCACACCCTTGATGAAAATTAAGCTTTTTTAGTGGTCTTTTTTGTCACCTTTTTGGCGGTCTTTTTTGCGACTTTTTTCGCCGTTTTTTTCGTTGTTTTAGCAGGGGTCTTCTTTTTTGTTACTTTTTTGGCAACCTTTTTTGCTGCTTTCTTTGCCGTTTTCTTTGCCGCTTTTTTAGCGGTCTTTTTGGCCACTTTCTTTTTAGTTGTTGCTTCACTGATTTTGTTAACGGCCTTCGAGACTTCTTTCATGGAGGGGTTTTTTATAATTTTTTTGGCGGCTTTTTTGGTGGTTTTAATAACCTCTTGCGCTTTATCAATACCCATGTCTACTTCTTGGCGCAGAGTTTTCCACTCACTCATCAAAAGTGCGTAAAATCCCATTATTTTCTTTTTTTGAATATTCACTTTATCATACTGACTTTTAAATAAGCGCATGAGGTCTTGATAACGCTCGGGAGAAAGTTCTTCAATTTGCGCTAAAACCTCAAGGCATTTCGCCTTGAAATCGACTTTGGGTCTTTTATCCTTTTTCTTACTCTCTTTTTTAAAGAGGGGATTAAATTGACTCATTAAGGCTCCTTTTAATAACAAACAATAATACTTATTATAGCTGGAATAAAAAAGGTCGGGATAAGCACCGTGTTAAAAGCAGCGAAATGATGACAGATATAGGCGACTTTGTTAGGCTAAACCTTTAAAAAGGAAGGTCTATGTCTAAATATCATGTTTATGGAATTGGTAACGCATTAGTTGATACGGAAATTGAAGTTGAGCCGAGTTTTCTTCAAAAAGTAGGTGTCGAAAAAGGTCTTATGACGCTGGTCGACGAAGATCGACAGGACGAGTTATGGAGTATGATTCATTCGAAAATCCATAAACAAAGCTGCGGTGGTTCTGCCGCCAATACAATGATTGCTTTGGCCCAATTGGGAGGGAAAGGCTTTTATTCATGTAAAGTGGCAAACGATGCCACTGGTGACTTTTATGGTCAGGATCTTATCTCGGAAGGCCTGGCAACAAATTTAAAAGATGAAAGGCCTGAAGGAAAAACCGGGCGTTGTATGGTTTTTATTACACCAGATGCCGATCGTACGATGAACACATTTCTTGGTATAACATCTACTTTTTCAGAAGAAGAAATTATAGAAGAAGAATTGGCGAAATCACAATACCTCTATATGGAAGGTTATTTAGTGGCATCTCCAACGGGTAAAAACGCAGCCCTTAAGGCCTATCAATTGGCCAAGAAAAATAATGTTAAAACGTCTATTACTTTTTCTGATCCCGGAATTGTGGCGGGGTTCCGAGATGGTTTTCTTGAGATGATGGGTGATGGGGTGGATCTTCTTTTTTGTAATGAAGAAGAGGCGATGTCATTTGCTGGTACTGATACTATTGAAGGTGCTTGTGAAGCTCTCAAGCAACATTCAAAACAATTCGCTATTACGCGCGGCCCTTTAGGAGCGCTTTTGTATGATGGTGTAGACCTTATTGATATCTTTGCCCCTGAAGTGAAGGCGGTCGATACTAATGGTGCTGGCGATATGTTCGCGGGGTGTTTTCTTTACGCGCTAACAGCTGGCCATGATTTTAAAATAGCGGGAGAGTTGGCCTGTCATGGTGCCGCCAAGCTCGTTACTCATTTTGGGGCACGTCTTCATAAAGAAAAACTAGTCTCCATTAAAAATAAAGTTATTGCTTAAGTCAGAAAGGGAATAAGCGAATGAAACGTACATCAATTTCACAAATATTTAACGATTCTCCTATTGATCAAGAGCTATTGGTCAAAGGTTGGGTTCGCAGTGTGCGCCAATCTAAGACCTTTGCCTTCGTCGTTCTCAATGATGGAAGCTCTCAAGATAGCCTTCAAATTATCGTCGATCATAATATCGA
This sequence comes from Bacteriovoracaceae bacterium, assembly GCA_041586955.1. Taxonomy (GTDB): domain Bacteria; phylum Bdellovibrionota; class Bacteriovoracia; order Bacteriovoracales; family Bacteriovoracaceae; genus JBFGZE01. The sequence continues at coordinate 17,339 of JBFGZE010000035.1, read as the reverse complement.
GGGTGGGGATCAGGTTGGACAAATCTTAATGGGTTCCTGTGTCGCCATTAAGGGAAAAATTATGGCCAGTCAGGGGAAGGGACAGAGTGTCGAAATGCACGCTCAATCTTTGGAAATATATGGTAATGTGAATGAATCCTACCCCCTTCAAAAGAAAGCAACAAGCCTCGAGTTTCTTCGGGAGCAGGCCCATTTAAGGCCGCGTACCAATTTGTTTGGTGCCATCTTTCGTCTTCGTCATCACCTCGCCCAAGCGACTCATGAGTTCTTCACGAAGGAAGGTTTTTACTACCTGAATAGTCCTATCATTACGGCGGTTGATGCTGAAGGTGCGGGGGAAATGTTTCAGGTGACGACGATGGATCTTCAAAACCTTCCTAAGGATAAGAAAGGCGAAGTTATTTTCGAAAAAGATTATTATGGTAAAGCGGCGAGTCTTTGCGTGACTGGCCAATTAGAGGCCGAATGTTTTGCTATGGGGATGGGCAAGGTTTATACCTTTGGACCGACCTTTCGATCCGAAAACTCCAACACTCCTCGCCACTTGTCCGAATTTTGGATGATTGAGCCTGAGGTCGCATTTGCTGACCTGGAGGAAAATGCTGACTTGGCCACTCGCTATATTAAGTATCTTATTCAATACGCCCTTGAAAAAGGAGAGAAGGAGATGGCGGCCATTATGCAATGGCGAAAATGGCAAAAAGAGCCTGCTGGGCACATGGAAAGTCTTAAGCACGTGATGGATTCTCCATTTGAGAAAATCACTTATACCCAGGCCATTGAAATTTTAAAAGAGTCGGGTAAGAAATTTGAATTTAGGCCAGAGTGGGGAGCAGAACTGCAAACGGAGCATGAACGTTACCTCACTGATGAGCATTATAAGGGCCCCGTTATTGTGACTGATTATCCAATGGAGTGTAAGGCCTTCTATATGAAGCAAAATGACGATGGCAAAACCGTGCGGGCGATGGATGTACTTGTACCTGGTGTTGGAGAATTGATTGGTGGTTCTCAAAGAGAGGATAATCTCGACAAAATGGTTGCTCGTATGGATCAATTAGGGATGCAAAAAGAACCACTTTGGTGGTATATGGATCTTCGTAAGTATGGATCTTGTCCACATAGTGGCTTTGGACTCGGCTTTGAAAGGGCCGTTATGTATATTACTGGAATGAAAAATATTCGTGATGTGATCCCATTCCCAAGAACTCCCCGAAATTGCGATTTCTAAAAGTGAAGTAATTGGCCGGATTCATCTGACTTAAGGTGAATTCCGGCATTGATATGGTTGGTGAGCTTTTTGACGTGGCTAATAACACCAATCATTTTTCCTAGATGTTGTAATTGCTCCAGCGCTAAAAGAACTTGAGATAAGCTTTCATCATCTAAACTACCAAATCCCTCATCAATAAAAAAACAATCGATTGATTTATGGCCTTGCAGCATATGCGCCAGCCCTAAGGCCAACGCCAAGGATACTAAAAAGGTTTCACCCCCAGACAAGGTATGGATTTTACGGATGGCCCCAGATTGCCAGGAGTCCATAATATAAAGGGGCGCCTGATGTTTTTGCCCTTGCGAAATTAATTGATACCGGCCATTAGAGAGAGGCGCTAATTGCTCATTGGCCAGGTAGAGAATTTGCTCCTCAATAATACCCAATGCCCAATTTCGGAATAATTCACCACAAATATGGGGCTCTAATAAATGATATCGGTCCCTTTCTTTGATTAAGTCATATTGTTTCTGTCCCAGCTTTTGATATTGTTCTTTTGTTTCTAGGGCGCTCTTTATCTGTGCCCTCATTTCACCGCAAGTTGTTTGTGCCTTGGCCAATCGTGTCTCTTCTTCTCGAATCACCACAGGCCAATCTATTGCCATGTCTGCGGGGGGCAATTCTAGTGATGCCAACTCTTTTTCCAGGTTCAAAAGGTCAGCTTCATCTTTTTGCAGGTGGGTTGTGAGGTCGATTATTTGTTGTTGATTCGTGGCCAAATAGGATTGCGCCTGGTGATTATCTTTTTGTAAAATTTCATTTTTTAAGGCCCACTCTTCTCTTAGTGGCCCCAAGGGGTCCGCCAAAGGAATCGCTAATCTTGATTTTTTAAGGGCAATGAGGGTTTCTTCTTCTTGAATGAGTTGACCACGCAATAGATCAATATGGTTTTTAATCTTAAGCACGTCACTCGCTAGTTCTTTCCCTTGCACAATAATTAATTTAAGTTTCTCCCCCAATTGGATAAAATTTTCATAATTACGAGTAATTATTTTTTGGGCATTGTTAATGGTGTCAAGACTAACCTCATCGCAGGGGAAGTGATGAAGGTCCTGAATCAGTTTGGCCTTAACCTGGGCCAAATTCTCCTTTTCCTTGTTTTTATTGAGTTGATTTTTTTGATTGACCGGTAATTGCTCTTTTAAATGATTTAGACGACCTTGCCATTGTTGCCAGAGCTGAAATTGCTCCTCTTGCAAGATTAATTGCTTATTTAGCTGCTCATGATGATTACTCAAAATGTTTGTTTGGTTTTCAAAATCAAGTTTTTGTTGCTTTAAGTCGATCTCATCTTTTTCGGTGAAAGCATTTTCTTTGAGATCGTCCTCTAGCTGCTGTAGCTTTATTTTAAGCGCATCACATTCCTGGCCCAGGTTGGTGACCATTTTTTTCTTTTCTTGGAATTGGGTTAGATCAACCGTTGGACCTTGAGTTTCTTTCAGAGGTAAATGATTGGATAGTGGTGAATCGCAGAGAGAGCAAATACCTTGGCCATTAGCTTCGCTGATGAGTTGGTTATGATAATCGAGAGTTAATTGTTCAATGAATTGCTGTTCCCAAAGATCAAATAGCTCTTGTTCCTTTCTCCACGTTTTATATTTTTCACTATAACTGAGATGGAATTGTTGCCATTGTTTTTCAAGAGTTTCGTGATTTTCCTGACGTTGGCGCAATTCCTTTTCCTTTTGAGATAATTGGAATTGTCCTTGCTGATGCTTTTCTTTTTCTTCTTGAATTAAGAGTCGCTTTTCTTGCCAAGAGCGTTTAAGAGTTTCCTCCCATAAGGGATTGATCGGGTCGATATGGGGTATCGCCTCGAGAAAGGCCTGACGTTTAAGTTCAATGCTTTCTATTTCTTCCTCTTCCTTTTGCACCAAAAGAGCAAGGTTTTTGCATTCCGTCTTGAGGGACTCCTCTTGATGGAGCAGGCGTTGTAATTTTTGCAGAATTTCACTTTGCTCTTCTGTATAAGTCGCAGGGTCTCCTTGAAATTTGGCCTGTAAATGAACTTTTTGTTGTTCTAATTCTTGGTAGGTTTGGCCTAAACGTTCTTTATGGCCTTCCTTATCAGTTAATTGCGTCACGTATTTGTCCAAGGACTGCTTTTTATGCTCAATCAGCTCTTGGACTTTTGCGATTTCTAGATTGAGGGCCTGGGCCTCTTGTAATAGGGGAAGATCCTTTTTGTATTGGGCCTGCCACTTTAACCACAGGTCATTCTTTTGGTTAGCATCCTCTTTAATCTTATTGGCCTGTAACTCCAGGGCCGCCAAATCATGACTCTTTTGTTTTTTCTTGAGCATCAGGGAATCATGAGCTTTTTGTTTATCCCATAATTTGAGTAATTGTTGATAGGTCTGCCGCTTTTGGGTGAGTGACTTTTTCTGGCCCTCTGTCGCTTGAGAAAGAGCAGATAGCTTTTCTTCTAGGTTTTTTAAGGCCAAATCATCGAGGGGAGATAATAGCCCAAGACTAGAGTTGAGATATTCTATTTCTTGATCGATTTTCCTTAAATGCTGTCCTAGAAATTTACCAAGACTTTTGGGGGCCACCCCAGCATAGAGCTTTTCAAGAATATCCTTGCGTTCACCATAGGTCGCTTTGAGAAATTTTGAAAATTGATTCTGTGGTAAAACTACGCACCGGCGGAATTGATCAAAATCCAGTCCTAATAACTCTTGCATACCTATTGAGAGAATTTCGCCGGCGGAATTTTTCAAATAGCGTTTTGGTGAAATTTGGCGCCGTAAGGAGCCATCTTTCTTACGAGCGATACAGCTCCAATGGGCCTTGTAGGCATTTCCCTCGAGGGTAAAATGACATTCAATTTGTCCTGAAATTTGGCCATGGGAAATCATATCTACCGCGGCCACTTGTTGGTGAAAGGTACGCCCGTAAAAACATAGGGCCAGAGAATTAAGAATAGTGGATTTTCCACTCCCCGTGGGCCCTGTAATCGCAAAAAGGTCTTGATAGGCACAAACTTTATCAAAGTCGATGGTATGCTCACCCACCCAGGAGGTGATATTATCAATTTTTAATTGATTAATCCTCAACTTGATTCTCCTGCCAAAAATTGATCAATTGATTAAAAATTTCTTGGTAATCCTTTTTTTCTTGAACCTTTAGGCCTAAACCTTCGGTGTATTGCTCAAAGAGGCCAGGAAGACTCATATGGCGGACATCGCTGTTTATTGGGTTATGTCTTTGTTTTTTTCCTTGCCAATTAAAGGCCAGGATTTTGGCATCGATTTTAAAAGATAATTGTTTAAGATAGAGACCTTCCTCGGTGGAGGGAGGCCGGTCCTTAAAATTCATTAAAAACCATGGAGGAAGTGAATCACTCTTTCCTTGATAATCGGAGATAAAGGATTCACATTGCTCTTTAATGGTATTAGTATCGCCCTTAAAAGTCACCCTTTGGCGAAAGATGGGCACATCAAGAGTGCTATAATTAATCGCCTCTTCGTCCTTTATTTCAACAAGGACAATTTTTTTATAAGCATTTTCCTCATGGCGATAAGGGATGGGCGAGCCACTATAGACGATAGGAGTCTTTGGCGCCTTTTGCATCTCCTGAAATTGATGAATATGGCCTAGGGCCACATAGTCAATACTAGTAGGGAAAAGCGATAAGGGTAGATGCTCAATACCATCAGCATAAAGTGAGAATTCGCTACCTGCACTGGTGAAATGCCCAAAGCCATGATGGGCCATGAGGAGTCTTTTAGAGAACCTTTTTTTGGGTGCGCGGCTCATATACTCGGTCATCAAACCTAAAGTAGGGGATTCGGTAGGGATGTCGATCCCCTCCTTTTTTGCCCAATTGATCCATTCTACGGGGCGGGTATAGGGCAAGATTAAGACATCGAATTGTTCAGTTTGAGAGCTATATAAAGGCCATTGACCCGGAGAAAGGTTGGCCAAGGACCCGAGAAGGTGAATATGGTGCAGTCCTAGGAAATGCTTTTGAGCATCAAGAAAAAGCGCTGAATCATGATTGCCACTCATTACAAAGGTTTCAACTTGGTGCAAGGCCATCGTTTTAAGAAATTGATAAAACAAATCTAGCGCTTCATGGCCAGGGCTTGGTACATCAAAAATATCACCACTGATGACAAGGGATTGGATGTTTTCGCTTTGAATCTTGCTCTCTAGCCAGGATAGGAAGAGGGTTTGTTCTGGCAAAAGGGAAAGGCCAAAAACTTTTTTCCCCAAATGCCAATCAGATGTATGGAGAACTTTGGCCTTCATCTTTTTTTAATCATTTCCTTTCGGCCTGGTGTTTTGCTTATTGGGGCGACGGCGCCTGTTTTGACTGGGCCTTTTATCCTTGAGGCCATCACTTTTCTGCTGATCGCCTTCCTTTCGGTTGCGGTTTCTATTGCGGTTTCGATTGCGGTTTCTATTACGGTGACGACTTTCACCTGTTTTCTCTTCGGGTTTCGCTGTAGGGGCCTTTGTCGCTACCGCTTCTTGGTTATCACCCGTTTTGGCCTCTAATTTGTCTTGCTGTTTAAACATTTCCCCAAAAGTTAAATCTTCCTCTTCTTCTTTTTTCTCCACTTTTTCGACATGGCCAATAATGGTTTTAGATTCATTGACTATATGGTCGAAACGGTCAGGAAAGCGATAAGTTTTACCGAGAAAGCTATCTTTATCAAATTGGTCTTGAGTATAACGTCTAATTTGACCTTTTTCGGTTAGCATTTCAAATTGCTCGATAATAAGATGCAATTTTGTCACTTTTCCCCTGTCACCATTTTTAACTTCTAGAAAGCTACCTTCGCGTGGGAGGCGTTTACGCTTTTCTGAATAGACATCATCTTCGTAGCGGATGCAGCATTTTAATTGTCCACAGACACCATTTATTTTGTTGGGAATAAGAGCAAGGTTTTGATTCTTGGCCATCTTAATCGAAACATTGCCGTAGTTCTTTAAGAAAGATGAGCAGCATGTTTGCAGGCCGCAAGGTCCAGTCGCACCTAGAGCGGCAGCGCGATCACGTACCTAAATTTGTCGTAATTCGATTCTCATTTTTAAACGGCCGACGAGATCTTTTACCAAATTGCGGAAATCAACTCTGGCAGGTGCATTAAAATAAAAAACCATTTTTTTACCATATTGAATAATTTCAACATGAGTAATATTCATATCTAATTTATAGTTTTCGATTAATTCATTACAGATTAATTCAGCTTCTCTTTCCTTAGATACATTTTCTCTTTGGTGCTCGAGATCTTCATTAGTCGCTTCCTTATTGATGGAGCGAATAGGCAACATGCCCTTGTTAAATTTAATAGCATAGGGAAAGGAATTGATATAACCGACATCCATTCCTCTATCGCTCATGGCGACAACCTTTTGACCGTAAGCAAAATGGCGTTTTCCAACAAGAAATGGAAATGATTTGGCATTACCAGGAAAGCGCACGCGGATCATCATTAATTCTTGGCCGTCTCGAAAGCGTGATTCTTTATTATCATCTGATGAAGTCTCTTGTTCTTGTGATTCATTTTCCGCATCAGAAGTCTTCTTGACCTCGTGCGTATCATTTGGCGATTCTATTTGTGACGCGTCAGTGCTTTGCATTTTTTCCTCAGTTATCTTAATTAGAAAACAATCAAGTATCTCAAGCGAGTTACCTACTGTCTAGGCATATGGTGGCAAGATAACCAAGCTTAGTTCTTGGTGAATTTCACTAGGGAAGAGATAGACCAAAGATACGCTCTGCTGCGCGGTTATGGTAAAGTTTAGCGTTATAATACCATTGGATTTCGTGCAAGAGTTGCTCTTTTTGTTTGAAGTCGGTGATTTGGGTTGTTTGCCACTCAATATAGGCCTGGGTTGCTTTGTCTAATAGAGTCTTATCTTTAGAGAGTTTCATATTAAAGGCCCATTCTTTGGGGGACCCTAATTGATGTTCGCTAATTAATTCAGAAAAGCGTTGATCCTGTAGGCAGAAGGCCTCAAAGTCTAGTCCAAATGGTCGATTTAATGCTTTATTCGTTTTTAAGGGAGTTAAATCTGAGATGCATAATTCAATCGCCCGTGATTCAATAGTTGGCAAGAGCGCCGACCTCTTGGCGTTAAGAAAGAGAAAAGAGGTTTGACCCTGGGGCTCTTCTAGGGTTTTGAGTAATTTATTTCCTAAACGCTCACTGAGCGCATGAGCATCGGGTAAAATAATCCAACGGCGAGGTAATTCCATTGGGGCATAGGCCATGGCCTTAAAAAGTGGGCCTAGTTCATCTTTTTCTATGGAGTAATATTCTTTTTCAGGAGGGGCCAGCCATAATATATCGGGATGCCCTAATTGCAAGAGATGAAGTGCCTTGACGTCATCTAACTTGAGCTCAAAGGATAAGATCTTAATGAGCCATTGTTGACACCAGGAGTTTAGCGTTTCTTGTGGGGCAGGATCTAATCCTGTGGATTTTAAAATATAAAATTGACCAATTCTCCCTTTTTGATAGCGTCCAAAGAGGCTATCCATCAATGAGTTCATTGGCCTCCTGACGGGTTTTGATTAATTGCGCCAAGTGGTTTTGAATATCTTCCTGTACCACTTCTTGAGATCGATTCCCATCTATTTTAATAATACGGTCCGGGAAAGTTGCATGGGCATGATGATAACCAGCAATGAGTTGCTTATAAAATTCCTCACCTTGGGATTCAAAATAATCTTTGGGAGCATTTCTCATTTTTTGTCTTTGCATGGATGTTTCCAGAGAAATATCCAATAGAAAGGTTTTATGAGGCATGAGGCTTAAAGGGAAGGACTCATGACATTTAAGAACTGTATCCATGCCTAATTTTCTCGCCTGGCCTTGGTAGGCCAAAGTAGAGTCAATATAGCGATCGTAAATAACGACAGAGCCTGGATTGGCCAATTCCTTGAGAGTTACCTCATGCAATAATTGGGCGCGACTCGAAAGGAATAAATGCATTTCAGCTAAAGGATGAATGGGGGCCTGACTGGCCAAGATGGCCTGTCTCAAACGTTCACCAAAGGCAGTGCCACCTGGTTCTCTTAATATAAGAACACGAAAACCCTGGGCCTCAAGGTAATCCTTGGCCTGAATGATTTGAGTCGACTTTCCTGCTCCTTCAATGCCTTCAAAGCTTAAAAAGTATGAGCCCGGAAAGGCCGGGGGACGAAAGTGGGGCGCCATTTTTTTTAGTGTTTCCATGGCGGTATTAAACCTAATTTCATTGAGATATTCAAGGATTTAATCAATTGGTGGGTCTTCTTCTTTATCGTAATCTTCGTCGGCAGGGTAGCGATCTTCTAGAGGGTCAAGAGTTTCTTTATCGAGGTCCGCTTGCATGCGATCCTGTTCGACAGGATCATTATGCTCGTCTTCATAGAAGTCATCACTTTTGGCCTTGGGACGCCTATTGCTTCGGCCGCGCCGCACCGCTCTGCGTTGCCGAAATTTATCATTTTCACGAAATGATCTTTGGCGCTCTCTACTTCTTTTCGTGACCTTCGCTTTTGTCTCTCGAGAAGGTTTGGAGGGTTTACTTTTCGTGACTTCAGTTGCCTTTTTTTGTTTTAATTCTTTTTTGGCCTTCTTTATTTTTTTCCGGCTTACTTTCTCTTTTTTTTCAACCTTATCCTTTCCGCTTGGAATAATAAATAATAATAAAAGTCCCATTAAAGAGAAGAGAAAAACCTTTTTATAAATGGATTGCTGGTCATTTTTTGGTGGAATGGTGGCATTTAATTCGTCCAGCGAAATCGTATGAGTTTGTGTGTTATTTTGTTGTTTATCAGTTGAGCGTCTGCTCATATCGGTTTTTTTTGACTTGCCTGCTTTACAGTTTTCCAAATACACTAAATTGGCAAACGCTCCTGTTTTTTCATCTTGTTCGGAGAGTGCCCGAATCTTGTCACTGGTAAACTCCGCTTTATGAGGAAGGCCTTTTTTCTTACGACGATCGAATGCTTCGAGGTCATATATTGGATGCCAAGTCTTACCGTTATCGGGACTGCATATTTGGCTTAATAATATTTTCTGGTGCTCAACTTTTTTGCGAATTTCTTCAATGGTGTAGGGCCCCATCTTTTGGCCTTCCATCAGTAATAAAACAGACGAGACGACCTTGCTTTCCTCACTTTCTTCTTCCTCTTCAGGTTTAAAAAAAGGATGGTCGTATATATGAACCCAATGATCGTGGCCATGCTCGCTGACTAAAGTTTCTTCGGGTAATGTGATTTCGAGTAAAAGGTCGCGTAAGGCCTCTTTTTTGACGGGCCCTATAATTATATCAGCATATTCCACGTCCAAACATTCTGCCAGAATATGGTCATGGGCCTCAATCTCTTGGAGGCCGAGAACCATCTCCTTTAAAATGATGGTAATAGGGTCAATTTTTTTTGCATTTGAGTCGCCCACTTCTATTTCCTTGAAAGAGGTTCTCTCTCTCTTTATTCGGCTGCTTTAGGAAATAGGCCAAGGTCCTGTCCCAGAATTCTGGTATGAAGGTATTTTTTTCCGGTAAAAAAAAGGGCCCATAAGGGCCCTTTCTTTATATGCTGAGTTTTTTGAATCTTAGAAAACGGAGATATAAGCACCAACGGAATAAGTCAGTTTGTCTTTATCCATTTTGCTGAAGAGGCGTCCATCGCTTTCTTCCATTAATGTGCCAAAGTCGGCCGTCGCAAAGAGGCTCATATTTGAAGCAACATCGTAATTGGTATTAAAGGACCACGTGACATAATTTTGATTTGGGGTAAAACTGCTGGTACTCCAACTCTGATTGTACTCGGGGTCAATAGAGATCGAGAACTTATCAGTGATACTAAGGCCAAGGGACAAAGGTACCCAGACATAAGCACGACTAGTACTCTGACTCCAATCGCGAAGAGACTTTACGGCCAGGTTAGTTGTTGCGGATAGGTTAATCTTATTAATTGATTTTGAAAGGCGAACACCTGGACGGATATACCCATAATAATTAATAGCTTGACGGGTATCGAAGTCAGTATAATAAAGAACACGGTTTAGAAAGGTGATATTGGCACCAGAATATTTTTCAGTACCAAGTTGCTTAGAATAATTAAGCTCCATTCTATTATAGGAGAGTTGGCCATCTGCTTTTCCGGCCTTTACATAATCAATGACGTTTCTCATTTTTAAAGAGCCGTATTCGCCGAAATTATAGCCGAAATCAATAAGATTAGTGGTTGCGACACCATTATAACGTTTAGAGTACTTATGGTTAGGATCAGTTATTGGTGCAGCGACAGGAATAAGGGCCAGATTAAAAGGTGAGTCCACTAGCTTTTGAAAAAGGCTTACATCTTTGGTGCTAGTGGTAGTATTAGCAGGGGTGATAGTACTTGTTGTCGTTTCCGCCGCAATAAGGCCAGTGAAGCTTAAAGCAAGGCCTAAGAGAATGAGAGGTTTCATTAATTGCTCCTTCCAGGATTCTGTTCATATTAATATTTGCCGTTTTGAACACGTTGGGTCATACTTTCATGGAAAAAACGATTTTTCAAGGCTGATTGCTTGAGGTTTTTACTTGGATTTCGGTTTTTTTACCGTTTGCAAGGAATTGTGAGAAAAAAACAAGCTTTATTGAATACTTTGAGGTTCATCTGACATTTTGGCCCCAATAAAATAAAATGGAAAATGGTATGAAAATTTTGCTTTTATGGCCTGTTTTAATATTGCGCTCAATTGCATATCCCCTTTGGCCAATTTTAGGCCTTGTTATACCCTTTATTGCCAAGCGCTTGGCCTTTGAAAAAGGGCACGGGAAGATTCCTAAATTTTGTGATTTTACGGTGGAAGTATCAAGTGAAGGAGAATGGCAACAAGTTTGGCCATTACTCCAGGAGTTATTAGACCAGGGCAAAACCATCGCTCTTTATTATTGTTCACCTAGTGTGGAAATGGTGGCATGTAAAAACGCTAGTCTTTATCAGAACCTTTATACTGCGCCACTACCGCTATTACGCTTTTCACTTTTTCCCTGGCCGGGTAGTAAACGAGGCCCATTAGGCCATAATTGTCAGCATATGATTATGGTGCGCTACGATTTTTTTCCTGAATTATTAATTGCTTTGTGCCAGGTTCCTGGTGAGCGCGTTTTAGTGAGTGCTAGCCTTAAAGGAAAAGACCTCAAAGCCCCCTTAACCCGCTGGTATTGGCGCTTTATCACTAATAGTTTTACTTTTATCTTAACTGCCACTCCCAGTGAAACAATACGCTTTCGCCAATTAAGTGATAGTGTTCTTATTAAGGATGGGGATTTTCGTCATCAATTGATTCAAGAGCGAGTCGCTCAAGCAGAGAGTTTTCTGGCCGAGAAAGGTTTTTTAGAGGCGTTTCAATCGGTGCGAAATGCCAATTATGATTGGGTTGGCGTCTTAGGAAGTATCTGGCCAATTGATTTAACTCTTTTTCAGAATGAATCACTTCTCCAGGACATTGTCTTGGGCCGTGGGTTTTTATGGATTTTCCCTCATCAACTGGCGGAGGAGGATATTCACACCCTGAAAGTGGCGATTGAAGAGCATTGGCAAGTTCCGGTGACGGAAATGAGTGATGCCGATGACTGGGCCAAGATTTGCGAACAGGATTTTCACGGTGTCATTTTGGTGACGGCGAGAGGTGTTCTATGTGAAGCTTATTCCTTTGGTGATTGGGCGTACGTTGGCGGTGGATTTGGCCGCTCTGTGCATTCTTTATTGGAGCCTTTCTGGTCGGATTGTTTTATCCTTTGTGGCCCTAAAGTGCACCGTTCAACAGAATATGATTATATTTACGACCGGCACCCAGAGAGGCTAAAAGTTCTGGCAGAATTGGCCCCTATTGATAATAATGTTTGGTCGCGACCCCAAGGCCCTGAGCTCATTCGCCAAGGTGAAGAAGAGGGGATCCGTCAATTGAAAGGGAAATTATGTTAGATAAAAATTGGGACATGGCCATCGTTGGACAAACGTTGGCCTCATATATGTTAGCAGGTGAATTGGTTGATCTTAATAAACGAGTGTTGATGGTCGATGACCATCGCATGCGCTATGGGCAATGGTTTGATGGATTACTTGGCCTTTTAGAAATATCGGTTCTAAAAACCTGGGGCGAGGATAAAAGCTATCGCCCTCTCGCTCAAATTGACAATTATTGCCACCGAGAGACATTTACATTTTTAATGGGAAATACATTTTTACAATTAGGTGGTGAGCCCTTCGCCAATTTGGCCGAATTGGGGCGCAAATTAATCCCCGGCCTGTCGTCTCTTTGTGGAGAGTTGAGAAAAGATACTAATAAGGTTAATCGTGAATATTATGAATGGGTTGAGCGCTTAGGTCCGCAATTTTTGCGTTATGAAACTTCTCAGAATATTACGGTAGAAACATTTAAAAAAGAGGCACCTGCTTGGGTTAATGAGGCGCTGGAAATATTAAGACAGGAATTTGCTAATAAAAAAGATTGGCATGGGGTCTTCTTTTATACTCTACGAATCTTTTATCAAGGTATGGCCCATTTTCGCTGTAATGATGTGGAATTGGTCCATCTCTTTTGTTGCCTTCTTTCTCCTCTCTATCACGTCGATCGGGATAGGCTACAGGCCGATTGTTTGGGATCCTATGAAGAAAAAGGTGGCCATTTTAAGAAGACTCAAATTCGTGAATGGGATTTTTATAAAGATCGGCCGTGGAGTGTGGAATTGGCCAGTTATGAAGGGATCGTTCATCCTCAGACCTTGGCCCTTTTTGGCTCGCGGCCATCACAAATAGACATGCGCTTGGCCAATGTCCCCCAATATTATCGTTCTCTCAATGGTCACCTCCTTATTAGTGGCCGATTAAATGAAATTGATACCGGCAATCGTTTTATTGGGGCGTTTAAAGAAGGAATGGGCGGTGATATCTGTTTTTGGGAATTTATTATTGAATCGACCAGTAAGGTTAATTTCCAAATTTTTCGCCGTTATGTGAAGGGCCTAAAGGAAGATGAATATGGCCCCATCTTGGAAGACCAGATAAAAAAACAATTGAATATTCTCTATCCAGGTATCATTGACTCAATTGTTGGGATGGAGGCCTTAATGGGCGATAATATTATCCTTGATGGGCGCGGTGATGGCCTCCTTTTTAAGGATTCACGCTTACCCATTTGTCGCAGCGTTAAAATGGTTCATTATAAAACACCGAAAAAGGGCCATGCACTTAAAGGTGTTCATTATTATGGACCCTTTCAGGGCGGCCCATTTGGTTTTTTATCCACGTTAATGGATATTAAGGACGGTAAGACTTACCTCTAGGCTCGCTGGCCACTGCCAGCGATAATAAAGATATGAATCCTGAAAAAGACGAGTCTGGTCAGACTGTCGTTGAATATATTCTTCTCTTGTTTGTCATCGTCACCATTGTCACGACTGTGATGGCCCAATTGCAAAATCGCTTTTTGGCAAACCCTGGGGATTGCCAAGAGGGCGATAAACGCTTTTCTTGCCGCCTGGTGAATCGCTTTTCAACTCTGGGAAGTGAACAGAATTTCAAGTACTTTACTATCCCTCGCTAGTCCTATCCTGTAAAAATGACATGTCGCGCAAGAAATTCTGGCAAATTTTCTGAAATCCGGTAGAAATAGTTTGGTTTTAATAAATTGCTAAGAAATGGAAGAAGATAAACTTCTTTCTTTAACAGGAGTAATCCTATGAAAACGACATTAAATAAAAAACTTGCCTTAGGGCTCACTTTTATCACTCTAATGGGTGCACCAGGCATCTATGCCTTTGATTCTCTCGTAGAAGATACGTCAAATACTTATGATTCAGATCAAATTGATGTGGACGGAACATTTGAAGAAAAGCGCGAGAGTCAAGCTGACAAGCTAGAAAAAATGAGAAAGAAGCTTGAGCAGAAAAACGAAGATATGGTCTCAAAGAAGATCGAAGATATGCGAATTAAAGAAGAGATTAAATTGACTCGTAAATTGCATAGTGCCTTCAATGGCGGTGGTGGACTTTCTTCAGCACCTGCTTTTAATGCCGCTAAGAAACTAGAAATGGACAGCAAAGAAAAGAAGAGTCTTGTCGTACCAACTCTTGGTTATGCTCAATATGATGGTAATCGAGTAGACGGTTTTGAGTCTAATATGAGCTTTGGTGTGGCGATGGAGAATATGGTTACTCCGCGTATCTCAGTAGGTGTTGGTATTGATTATACAACCATGAATATTACGAATAAAGATAACTCTCTTTATCCGTTTTATAATTATAATAATTATTATAACCAATATAATTATAATTTTAATTATGATGATGATGAAATTAATTATAAGCGCTTAACTCTTGGCGTGCGTAGTAAATTCTATATGGCGGTTAATTCATCCGTTCGTCCTTTTATTGGAGGGCAACTTTCTTATAATCGTACAAATCTTAAGTACGATAAACGTGGCCGTTCACAGGGTTATGGTTTTAAGGAGGATGATGTGGCCGCATCAGGTACTAACTTCACGGGTACTGCAATGATCGGAGCTGATATTGACTTTACTGATTCTATCGGTATGACGGTTGAGCTTGATTATGCTAAGGCCTTGACGACTGGATTTAATAGCGAAAGTGACGATGGGTATAATTACTCAAGTAGCATTTACGATGAAACAGTTCTTGAAACTCTCGGCGAGGCCCTAGAGGAAAGTGATGTGACTACGGTTAAGGCCGGCGTCGTCTTTAAATTTTAATAAGAAATTCATTTGCTCTGGTTCCCTTTGCTTGCAGATGGAACCAGAATCTTCCAAAAGGCGGAGAGGGTTTGTCGTTTTCCCTCTTCGCTTTTTTTATTTGAGAAGATTTTTGTTTATCTAATCGATGCTCATTTTTTGGTGATATTTTTTGTTTCACTCCATTCTTCCAATATTCTGGGAGCAATACTCTTTAATAATTCTCTTTCTTCATCGGTACCTGTGAGGCAGGTGAGTTCCAATCGATGGCCGTTGGGGTCAAAGAAATAAATCGATTTAAAAATGCCATGATCCGTGAGACCTAGGACCTCGACACCTTTTTCCTCGAGTTCTATTTTAGCGTTTTTTAAGGCCTGCTCATCCTTTAATAAAAAAGATATATGTTGAACCCATACTGGTGTCTTTAGGTCACGACTCATTTCTTTCTCGTCGGTAATTTCAAAAAAAGCGAGAATATTACCTTTACCAGCGTCTAGAAAAATACGAATATAGCGATTGGATTCTCTAGTAGAAGAAATTTTATCTTCAGTTATCGAAACGAGTAAGTCCATATTCAAATACTTTTGATAAAACTCAACCGTCTCCTTGGCGTCTTTGCAGCGATACGCCACATGGTGTATTTGATCAATTTTTATCATAAATTTTTTTCCTGTGAACTAAAGAGTATAGATCACTTTTCGCGAAAGAGAACTGATCTAGGTCATCGGCCAATGGGTGCTAATCATGCATGTTCCCTAAACAAAGGCCATTGTTGAAGTTTGATGAGGTCTAAGTCGGGCCGATGTCAATTACGTTTATTGATTGTGTTCCAAACGAGATGAGGGCGATATAGTGCTTCATCGTTAATTTTTTTTAGTCGTAGCTGCTGGGGGGTGGGGGATTAAAGTTATCTTTTTCTAAGGTCTGTGAATGAAGAATATAGGCTCCACTCCTTTTGGTGGACAACTCCGTGAGATGTCCAGAATTCAGGGAATTTGAGTTGAATGAGGGAGCGAATCCCTTCACCCTTGGCGACAATAAAAAACTGATCGTGCTTTAACTTTTCTGAAAGTCTTTTGAGGATAACCATGAGGTCATCAATATTGCTAAAGTCATAGATAAAATAAACATCTGCCGAAGGAAGATCAAAAGAATCTTCGAGAATATTTTGGCACCTCATTTCACATTGATCAAGGCCATAAATATCAAAAATTCGATTGGCCTCTTTCAGGCGGATTTCTAATATTTCATGTCCAATGAAGGTGGCGTCTGGCAGAATGGCGTTCATAACAATACCAACTCGGCCATACCCGGCGCCAAGATCCACCACGGTTTTGGGATTGTATTTTTTAAAATAAGAGAGAAAGTGGGATATTTGATTATAGGGAGTCTGCAGGACTTGGGGATGAAGGCCAATCCATGTTTGGGTTCCCTGATAATGGGCCTTTTTATTACTATCATCGGCAGACTTATAAAAAGCACGATATTTTTTTAAAAGTTTTTGTTCAACTTTTGGAATTTTAAAACCTAGCATTTTGTCGATTTCTTTTGAGTGCTGGCGTTCATCTTGATCAAAAGGAGCAATAAAAAAATCGGGATTTTTTAGTAGCTCTTTAATTATGGTAATTGGGGGGGCGCTTTTTAATAATTCAGAAAAATTAATATCATTCATCAAAGACTCCTATTTTATATCGATAAGGGCCGATCAGAATGATGTCTGGAGGGGATTCCTAAAGGTATAGATATACAGCATAGATAGCATGAAACTTACTCATTGGCCTATGATAAGTTTACCAAGTGGCATGAAATGCCCAATTGTCAGTTATCTTGCTTCAGTATTATTGATAAGTCCCTGTTTTTATTTTTTTTGCACAGGCCCAATACTGTAAAGAAGAGAATAATAATCATTAAAACTATAATGGTGTTAAGGGCCTAGTGTACAATCAAGGAGTATTTTAAGGAATAGTGGCAACCGCCATGTCTATATCATTGGAATTAATCTTCAGAATAAGTGGAATGAACAATTTCACCATTCGGTTTGAGGGTATAAATTTCATATAGCCATTCTGTTGGGTGAAAGGAGACAGTCCATTCATTCCAGATATTTTGACGGAGATGATCTTCTGTCAATTGGCCATTACACATTAGGGGAGTTTTTTGGGTATATATAGGACTTTCTTTGCACATCTCGTGGAAATCAATTTGAAAAATAATAAACGCTTCGCTTTGGGTATATTCTTTGGCCTGGTTAGACGAAATAATAGCAAATAGGAAAAATGCTGCATGGAGTAGTTTTTTCATTTGATGGCCTCATAGAGTATTATTGACCCGAAGTAATAATATGAGCGGCGCGATGGCAAGCTGAATGCCTAGATGTG
>JBFGZE010000034.1:0-29847 GCA_041586955.1 Bacteriovoracaceae bacterium | reverse complement strand
GAAGAAAATAGAAAAATAATTGAAGAGATTGTGAACAATTTTCAGTTCAGTTTTAGGGATATTGTTCCTTCAATTGAAGTTAAATATATTAAGATGGCATTTATTAAGGATAAGCCTAAGAAAAAAGATCCACCGAAAAAGGTTAAAAAACCACCAACTCCAATTAAGAGAGATCTTGAATATTGGCTAAATCTGATGAGTCGATTTGGAACCGCCCTTGGCCTTATCTTTGCTGCATTTATGGTTGGCCTATTTGGACTCTTAATATTCAAGAAATGGGAAAAATCTGAAAAATCAGGTGATGACTCTAATCAAAGCATTACCATGACTAGCGATGAAAAGGAAGATGAGAATGGCGGTCAAGATTCGCCTTTCCCCAGTATGCTTGGTGATGACGGGAATAAGAATCTCACCCATCTCGATGGTTTGGAAAGGTTCTCATTCCTATTTAAAAATAGTGAACATCAATGCTTATTAATCATTAAAAAATGGCTTTCAGAGGCCAGGAAAACTCAAGTACAAGCGCTAAAATTAGTGGTTGAAGAATTGGAAAATGATTTTTTAATAGAAGTCTTTTCCAAGTTAAGCACTGAAGAAAGGGTAGAATGGAAAAGGCTTATTTCTTTTACGAATTTAAAAGCAACCGATAAACCTTTTATTAAAGATTATATCGGTGATGAAGTCATTTCTTCCATCCTTTCGCCACAAGTGGTTGAAGATTACCAATTAAGCGAATTACTTTTAAAGCTATCACCACAAATGGCCATAGACTTATTTAAGCAAGAAAAGAAATTTGCAGCATTCTTTTCGAATGTCGTTTCCGCCACTTTTTTAAAGTCATATTTTGATTTATTAGAACCGTCATTTGTGAATCAAGTTATTGAAGACGCATCGGAAATGACTATGGATGAAATCAAATCATTAGTTCCCGAAGTCAAAGTTAAAATTGAACAGAATTTAGGTTCTAAAAGGTTCGTTCCATTTAACGATAAAGTTCTGGATTTATTACCGGAAGCGAGAATGGAGAACGAAGAGGTGCTATTTGGTACCTATCTGAAAAATACTATTGAATTTGATGAATTTTTGGAGACAGCGATTAAATTTTATCCTCAAGCATTGATTTTAAATTTCTCTGATGAGATATTTCAACAAGTCATTAGCACTTTCGAGCGAGAGGAGATGGCCAAGTACTTTATCTCTCGGGGCGATCAAATGAACCAAGAACTTGACCGATATGCCTTAAACGGCACTAAAGCACGAGATATGATTGGTCTTGAGATTGAGAAGATCAACGAAGACCAAGCTTTGGTCGCTCAAATTCTTGAAAATAAAGAAGTCATTTGGAAAAAATTTGTTGCTAAATCTCGTCAATTAATTCAATCCGACAAAGATTTACAATCTGAACTTCGACCTGAGTTACTGAGTTGGAGTGAGAATTTAAGATCTAAAAACGGTCTGGATAATAATCAAGCGATGGTTGCATAAATCAAGTAGGGTCAATAATTAGCATTGGGACTGTCCCAATGTATGACCTTGTGAACTTTAAATCAATTATTCCTTCATGGAGAGTGGCCTAAATTGTATAAAGTTTAAACAATTGTCTCGTCTAGTTATTGGGCGGTTCTCCTAACTCCTAGAAATCATATTACGCAATTTTGGCATGCCACTTGCTCCTCTAAATGGTGTATTCCAAATATGTTAGGAGGATTTTATGAAACACATCAAGGCATTTGCCTTATTTCTTATGGCCATGGCCTGCTTGTTGATTTCTTGTGGCAGCGATAACCAGGTTAGTATGGGAAGCAACGGCAATCCTAACATTATTCCAACAACAACGAACCCTATTTTTGAATCTCTTGGAAGTGAGTTCCAACGTTTTGCATCTAATGTCAAAAACAAAAACTTTGCTCCAGTCGCTTATAATTATGCCTCATTTAATTTTGTGGTATTTAGACCGACAACACCAAGAACAACACAAGAATGTGATCGCAAATTAGGAGGATTTTTAACGATATGTCGCGGTTCTTCAAGTGGCAGTTATTTTACCGTTACCGGTAATTTTCAGCGGACCATGGATAGTGGAATTAACCTCTATAATCATGAACATGGCAACTCTGATGACGCGGTTCTCTCCTCTCTTGTGCGCTTAATAGAGCAGACCAAAGAGTATGAATCAGGTATGGCCTTAAATGGCTCGACTGTTCACTATATTAGACTCGCAAATGGTGAAGTATATGGGTTTAATTTAAGTGCCCCTATCCTTGCCAACCCCGTTTATAAATATGCACCTAATGGTGAAGGTTACTCGAATTAAATAAAATTAAGTTGACCCGAGGTCTACGGGCCTCTCTGTCATATCTCCCCCTTTTATAGAAAAGACCCACCTTAATGGTGGGTCTTTTTTATCGTTGTATCCTTTTAGTAGATCTCCCCATGAATGTATTCCGAACAAATTTACCCATTTTGATCATAGGAGTTGGTGATCACAACGTGGTATAATTTTAAGGATTTATTTGATGAGGAGAAGACCATGGCCCAGTATAAAACAGATTTAAGAGACATTAACTTTACTCTTTTTGAACAATTAAAAGTTCAGGATCAAATTGAGGATTATAGCGCTAATGATTTAAAAGATATCGTGCTGCAATTTGATAAATTTGTCGAAGGTGAAATTTTCCCGTCTCGTGTCCTTGGCGATGAAGAGGGTGTACGCTTGACGAAAGATGGAGTATTAGCGCCAGAATGTTTTAAAGCGGCGAATAAAAGTTATTATGCTAATGGTTGGTTTGGCCTAGGATTACCTGAAGATATTGGCGGAATGCCAGTGCCTGAAGCTGTACGCGTTGCCTGCTCTAGTCTTTATATCGGTGCTAATATCGCCTATTCGATGTACCCAGGCCTTTCTATAGGCGTGCTAAATGTAATTCGTTTGATTGGAACAGAAGCTCAAAAAAATCAACTGATACCTTTAATGATGGATGGACGCATGGGTGGAACCATGTGTTTGACAGAAGCGGGCGCCGGGAGTGATGTGGGTGCTTCAAAGGCAACAGCGATACCGGCCGATAATAACCTTTATAAAATTAAAGGAGTGAAGATTTTTATCTCAGGTGGGGAGAGTGATCTTTATGATAATAATATTCATTTAGTATTAGCAAGGACTCCTAATGCTCCTGAGGGAACAAAGGGGCTCTCGCTTTTCATCGTTCCTCGCTATCGGATCAATGCTGATGGTAGCGTGGGCGAGGCCAATAATGTCAAATGCACGAAGATTGAAGAAAAGATGGGGATTCACGGTTCTGCTACTTGTGAGATCACTTTCGGCGCCGATGGCGATTGTTATGGAGAACTAATAGGGGAGGAATTTGCAGGTATGCCTAATATGTTTCTTCTTATGAATGAGGCACGCCTTATGTGTGGAACTCAAGGAGAAGGGCAGGCGAACCTTGTGACTATTTTGACTGAACAATACGCCAAAGAGCGGGTTCAGTTTGATAAAGAAATTTATAAGCATCCTGATGTAAAGAGAATGTTATTAAAGATGCGCTCATTGTCTCGTGGGATGCGATCGATGAATCTTTATCTCTCAAATCTTTTTGATACCGCCCGCTTGGGCGATAAGGAAGCAGAAGAGGAGATTGCTCTTTTGACCCCTATTTGTAAATCATTTTGCACTGATGAGGGATTCAATGTCTCAGTTGAAGCGATTCAGGTTCATGGTGGTTATGGTTATTGTACAGAGTACGGTATTGAGCAATTTGCGCGAGATACAAAAATTGCCTCTATTTATGAAGGCACCAATGGTATTCAGGCGATTGACTTTGTGATGAGAAAAATTCTGAGGGATGAGGGGAAGGCCTTTAATGCCCTCGCTGCAAAAATGACAAAAACCTTGAGTCAGTCTCATGCCGACTTTAGCGAAGAAGCGACTTTAATGGCAGATCTTCTTGGGGATGCCCAGAAGATTGTCGGGCAATTTGCTGCTCTGGCGAGTGAAAATAAAATAGATCTTGTTTTGAGTGGGTGTACTGATTTCCAAAATTATTGTGCTAACCTTATTGTCGCCTGGCGTTTACTTGATGCCGCCAATATCGCGATGGACGGTAAGGCCCAAGCAAACAATGATGATGAGAGAAGCTTCTATCAAAGTAAAATCGCGGATTTTAAATTCTTCTGCCGGCATTTGCTGACTCGAAACGTCGGGTATAGATATCGCTTTTTAAATTTAGATGAGGTCATTCCATCGCTGGAGCTTTGATATTTCTGTGATATTATGGACTTAATTTGTTTCTAGGTTGGTCATGAAAATTGAACGGGTATATCAGGAAATTCAAAACTTCAATGAGCAAACTCATGGAAGTAGTGACTATTATAAAGAAATAGTTTTCGTCAGCAATTTGGAGAATAACCAATTTGCTCCCATTAAATATTTATTAAAAAATATTGATGCCCTTAATGAGGCAGATGATTTGATTAAACTTGGATTAACAACCGCTTCCTATGATCTCTATGAACAAAAACATTTTGCGGATTGGTATAACGGTCAATTTGGTCGTAAATTAAAAAGAGGCCAGGCCAAAAAGATTATACTGATGGGGCTTCCTGAGAATAAAAAGATTCTTGAAGCGGTCGAAACCGTTAATAAGTGTTACGAAATATTAAGAGAGCAGCACATTATCATGAATGGGAAAAATCTCCCCATTCAATTAGGGGAGTGGTACGCAAAGTGCATTTTCGGGCTGCAGCAGATTAAATCCTCTTCTCAGCGTGGTTTTGATTTTTTCCGTGATAATAAACGAATTGAAATAAAAATTCATTGGGGTGATTTTAGCTCACCAAAAGGGGTGAAGCTGAGAAAGTCTCTTGTCTCTTTGAGTGATTATTCAATTATTATTTATCTCGGCCGTGATTTTTTGATACGTGAAATTTGTTTTCTCGATTCAGAATATATTACTCGCAAATTTTCGGCCAAAGGCCATACTATTTTCTTAAAAGATTCTGATGTCACTCAGTATTTTTTTAGTAATTCAGATAAACATTATAATAAAGTTCTTAACAACTTGGCCTTGATGAAGTTTTGCAACCCCAACCTGGCCATGCGTTTATCGGAGCACTTTCAATAAATATTATATTGTAAAAGTCGACAATCAATCTTCCCATTTTTAAACTCTTTTCTTGAGCTTGTTTTCAGGGAGATTGCTTTTCTTAACTCTATATTTCCGGTGAAAATAAAGCATGAAAAGTTTTGGCAATGGGCCTTGAAATACTCGCCAAGATTATAATACATCTCTTTGAGATCATCTAATTCACCCATGCGCTCACCATACGGAGGGTTACAGAAAATAACACCTGGTCCGGTTTTTGGAGGTTCAAAGTCTTTAAATTCACCATTATTAATGGCAATGATATTCCTATCGAGACCAAATTTTTGAAGAGTATTTGTCATCATCGATTTTGAACGGCCATCGGAATCATTACCAAAAATATTTTGAATCGGAAGATTATTAAGTGTCTGCTGTACTTTGTCGACAATTTCACCGTAATGATTTTCAATCTCTTCAATTAGTTCTTTATCTTTTTTAAATGGCATAAGCTCCATGAAAGCAAAGGGCGTGAATCCTCTTTCGAAAAAATTATTAAGTCGCAAATAAGATGGAGCGATTTTATTTTTAAAAAGGAGAGCTTCTATTAGAACGGTCCCACTTCCGCACATCACATCAATAAAAGGCTCATCAAAATTCCAATTGAGCTCGTCAATTAAGGCCGCTGCTAGATTTTCTCTTAAGGGGGCACTATGGCCACGCTCTCTATAGCCCCTATGGCATAAGGGTGTTCCCGTGAGGTCGATATAAAGAGTGTAATTAAAAAGAGTATGAGGACCTTTATTATCGGTGATTTTCTCAATTCGACTAAAGAAGTGACAATGAGGGTTTTTGGTATCTACGTTGGGCCGCTCATCATGTAATTCTCGCATGGTATCGGCGAGGGCATCCTTGGCCAAGAGGGAGAGGTACATCGAATTATTGAAAGACTCTGCTGAGGCGCGATCAAAAGAGGTATTGATTTTAAAGGTCTGGTCAATTTGAACCCAATCCCCCCATGGGAATTTTCTAAGACGATGGAAAATATCTTTTTCTTTCTTGAACTTAAAAGTATCTAACTCAAGATAAACCCGACTGGGGATTCGTAATAAGGGGAGTGATTTTAAGAGGTCCTTTTGCTCAGCTTTTAAGCGGACACCACCGTTTGTCTTCTCCATCATTTCCTTCTCGAAAAAATGAGAGAGATCTCGGATGAGGGCGTTTTCTATTCCCTTGGGGCACGATAGGTAGAATTGCTTAATGGTCATATCAGTCCTTTTTCTTTTTTGTAATTCAAGGCCTTGTAAAATAACTCTCGATAGGAGTATTTTAGAGCGGGGTTAAGATCACCGAGTGTAAAGCGTTTGATGCGCCAAAGTGAAATGGAGATAAGGCCTAGCGCGATGGCATCATCGATAATCGCAAATTCACTTGGAGGTAGAAGCCGAACTGTTTGATAGCCTTTGAGGAATGAATCAATAAGTCGTTCATTAATATTACCTTTTTCTAAGCACGTTCCGGAAATAGAAATTCCAAGGTCAAGAATACATTCTCCGACACCGCCTTGCTCAAAATCGAGAATGGCATTGAGGTTATCGTTGTGGAAAAGGGTATTATCGTAATAAAGATCTCCGTGAATAATCGACTTTTCAAAATTAGATGTAATAAAGGATTCCAAACGGTCGGGGAATAATTGGTAAACGGCGTCCTTAAAGTCCTGAGGGCAGTTTTCTTTTGCCACAAAGCTCATAATTTCTTGAGGTCCATATCCAACTTGAGTATGGGGCCGCAAATTCTCTAAAAGCTTGGTTTGATTAAGAGTGGATTGGTGGATTTTGCCAAGGCCTTGACCGATTTGAAAACAGGTCACATCACTAGGCCCGGGAGGAATTCCTTCAATAAAAGGATAAATGACACCAAAGACATTTTTGGATTGATAAATATTCGATTTCTCTTTATTGGGAATAGCGGTAATGGAATAAGGGTAGTCCACTTCCTTAAGCGTGGATAAGATATTTTGCTCTTCTTGCAATTGCTCAAGGCTTTTATCATTTGAAACTTTGAGAAGATAATAATCTTGAGTGGTTTGAATTTTATAATTAGAATTAGAAATACCGAGGGACAGTGGCCAGGCCTGAACCAAATCGCCAATATCATAGAGGCTTAAAATATCCTTAATCTGTGTCTTTTCTAATTTTGTATAATCACCCATAATGACCTTTTGTGCGTTGCTTTTTTATTTATCACTTACTTGTGAGGGCATTTTGCTAATGTTATATTAGCTGCGTATCACAGATATTAGTTATTTTGGAGGACTATATGAATAGTAGTGATTATAAAGTAAAAGATATAAGCCTAGCTGATTGGGGACGCAAGGAAATAAATATTGCTGAGTCAGAAATGCCAGGATTAATGGCCCTAAGAGAGGAATTTGGTCCCTCACGGCCTCTAGAAGGTGCTCGTATTGCGGGTTGTCTTCATATGACCATCCAAACTGCTGTTTTAATTGAAACTTTGACCGCTCTTGGTGCCGAAGTGCGTTGGTCCTCTTGTAATATTTTCTCTACTCAAGATCACGCTGCTGCTGCTATTGCCGCCACCGGAGTTCCTGTATTTGCCTGGAAAGGTATGAATGAGGAAGAATTTGACTGGTGTATCGAGCAAACTCTACGTTGGCCCGACGGTGGTCCTCTTAATATGATTCTCGATGATGGTGGTGACCTTACCAATATGGTTCTCGATAAAAATCCAGATATGGTTGCGGGAATTAAGGGTCTCTCTGAAGAAACCACAACAGGTGTTCACCGTCTTTATGAAAGGGTCAAAAATGGTACTTTAACTATGCCAGCGATCAATATCAATGATTCAGTGACTAAATCTAAATTTGATAACCTTTATGGCTGCCGCGAGTCTTTAGTTGATGGTATTAAGCGTGCCACTGATGTGATGACTGCTGGTAAGGTTTGTGTTGTTGCTGGTTATGGCGACGTTGGGAAAGGTTCAGCTCAGTCCTTAAGAGGGATGGGCGGCCGTGTCATTATTACTGAGATTGACCCTATTTGTGCTCTTCAAGCAGCAATGGAAGGTTATGAAGTCATGACTATGGATGAGGCCTCAAAATTAGGCGAGATCTTTGTTACAACAACTGGTTGTTTCAGTGTCATCAATAAGACTCATCTTGATAATATGAAAGATGGTGCGATCGTTTGTAATATTGGTCATTTTGATTCAGAAATTGAGATCAAGCACTTACACGACAATTATGAAGAGCTAAATATTAAACCACAGGTTGACCAATATACGTCTAAAGACGGTAGAAGAATTATCCTTCTTGCTCAAGGTCGTCTCGTAAACTTAGGCTGTGCGACAGGTCACCCATCATTTGTGATGAGTAACTCTTTTACTAACCAGGTATTGGCCCAATTAGAACTTTGGAATAACTCTGATCAATATGAGAACAAAGTTTATATGCTGCCTAAGCATCTTGATGAAAAAGTGGCCTTCTTGCACCTTGCTAAGCTTGGTGTGAAGTTGGAAAAATTAACGTCTGCTCAAGCTGAGTATTTAGGGGTTCCTGTGGAAGGACCTTATAAACCAGAGCATTATCGTTATTAAGAAAAAGACCAAGTAAAGAGAGGGCTTAGCGGCCCTCTTTTTTTCTGGAGAATACCATAATGAAACTTTTCATAGGCTCTGATCACGCTGCTTTTGAAGAAAAAGAGAAGCTCAAAGCTCATTATGCCGATCGTATTGAATTTATAGACTCTGGACCCTTTACTTCTGAGCGCTGTGATTACCCTGATTATGCCGCCCAGGTTGCCCGCTCTGTGGCAAAAGAAGATGGCCTCGGGCTTCTTCTTTGTGGTTCAGGAATTGGTGTTTCTATGGTTGCCAACCGCTTTTCCAATATAAGGGCGGCCTTGTGTCGCTCTCCCAAGGAGGCACAGCTATCACGGGAACATAATAATAGTAATATTCTCTGTGTGGGAACTCGGCTTAATGACTTAGAGGAAATCTATGCAATTGTGGATGCTTGGTTGGCAGGAGAGTTTCAAGGGGGTCGGCACGCTAAACGAGTGGCGATGTTTAATGATTGGGGTAAAAAGTCATGAATTTGCCAAGAAAGATTCTTGAAAAATGTGTTTTCGTTTTTGTTTTTATCATTGTTCTACTGGGTGTTTATTTTTCTCGAACGAATTTACCTTTCTATGAAGGAGTTTTTGTTCGCGAAGATAGCTTTGTCGAATGGCTAACAGTCCTAGCGCTCCTGGTGGGCATCATTATGAATGTTTATCGGGCGTATATACTCAAACCCTTTCGTAGCCCCCTTTTTATTTTTTGCCTCTATGCTTTTGCTTTAATATTCTTTTTTGGTTTGGCCGAGGAAATTTCCTGGGGGCAGAGAATATTTAATATTAAATCTCCAGAGTTTTTTCTCAAATATAATACGCAAGGGGAGTTCAACTTTCACAATTTAAGGTTTGGTAATTTTAAAGTAAACCGCTATATCTTTGGAACTTTTTTAGGGATTCTTGTCGGTATTTATTTTCTTATTCTTCCAATTCTTTATCAAAAAGTTGAAAAAATTAAAGAGTTAATCAATAAATTCGCTCTGCCAATGCCTCAGCTTTACCATATTGTGGCCTATTTAATACTGGCCGCCTTGGTCAATATGATTGATGGTGGGAAAAAGGGGGAAATTCTTGAATTTGGTGGATGCTGGATCTTTCTCTTAATGTTTTTTGAGCCCCTAAACCGCGAAATCTTCTCGCGTAAAAGCTTCAAACGCTAGCTTTTCATTGGATTCCTCTGCCTTAGGCCTTAGTCCGAAGGCCAGTCAGGAGTTGCGTAATTTCAGAGGAATATAAGTTTTAGAGACGACCGATCATTTTATAAAAGCGTAGCCTAACAACGGCAAAGAGCGCCTCGAAGATAATGCCGCCACCCATTTTGGATTGGCCATCTCTTCTTTCATAAAAAATAATAGGGACTTCTTTGACTTTAAGGCCCTTGTTCCAAACACGATAATTGAGCTCTAATTGAAAGATATATCCGTTGGAAATAATGTTATCTAGCTCCAGAGTTTCAAGAGCGTGACGTGAGAAGCATTTGAAACCACCGGTGGTATCAAAAACAGGAATTCCTGTCACGAATCTGGTGTAGATTGACGCCAAGTAGGAGAGTAGAAGCCTTCTAAAGGGCCAATTAATAATACGAATACCATCAATATAACGAGACCCAATGACAAGAGAGTTGGACTGAGCTGCGGATAAAAGATCTGGTACTTGTTTTGGATCATGAGAGAAATCGCAATCCATTTCAAAAACAAATTGATAATCCCTTTCCAGCGCCCATTTAAAGCCTGTGACATAAGCTGTGCCAAGTCCAAGCTTACCTTTTCGCTCAATCATATGGAGATTGGAATGAGTTTCCTGCATGCGACGTACGACGTCTGCGGTCCCATCTGGTGAGCCATCTTCAATAATGAGAAGTGAAACTTGCGGGTAGAGACCAAAGAGAGTGGAGATCATTCTTTCGATATTATCAATTTCATTATAAGTCGGAATGATAATGAGAGTTTTATCAAAAGGTAAATTTTGGGTCTCCATAGCTTCTCCACTGCGCCATTTTTTTAAATAGGAGATACCTTTTTACACTTTGGACAGCTTTTTCGCAACGACTCTCGGTATTTATTTGCGCTTTTATAGAAAAGCTCCACGGCCTTTTTACCGCTGCTTGACTCAATTAGCCAAGAGAATTTTTTTACTTGAGGAGAGAGTGTCACCAGAAACTCAATGGCCGTTGGACCTTTGAGAACAATATTATCATTGGTGATTAAATGAATTTCTTCAAAGGCCTCACTTTTATCAACTTGCGGAAAATCACTAAAAGTTATTGGATCACTTAGGCCTTGGTAATGAAGAATATCTGCAGGGATCGCCTTTTTTAATGCCGCTTGGAAGCGCACACAAAGGGGGCATTGATCATCAAAAAGAAGAGTATGAGCTTTTTGCATTCCATCCATGGAAAACTCCTGGCCTAATTATTCGCCTTGTAGGCGCCTGACTCCTGAGACTTGGTAGCGGCGGCTAATGATATCAAAAATGATCTTATCGTTATGTGGGCTAATTTGACCCTGCGCTGTTGCCTTTTTGGCAAAGTGAAGAACCTTATCACTGGAGGTTTGACGCCCCTTTGATCGCTCTCTCTTTAATTTTTTGAAAAGTCCATAAGTGCTATCGCCTGTGCTTTTCTTTTTCCCCTTAAGGCCACGGCCGCCATTAAAATGTAATACTTTATGACGATCGATATAATTTTTCTTGAGGAGGCCACGGTCGCTTGTTGCTAAATTTTTCATTTCTTTTTCCGCTTGTAAATTACGCGGTCTCATTGCAATGAGCGCCCCTAGTTTTGAGGGAACTCCTAACCCTAGGAGTGCTTTCATTTGTTTTTGCTCACTTGGTAAAAGCTTTCTTTTGGGCATTGGCAATTTATCTTCCAACTTTTTTAATTGCGCCATTGAGCGGGCGTTTTTTCCAATTCCCACGCCACTAAGGTCAGCAGAAGTGAGTTCTCCTTTTGCCATTGAGGCAAAATCTTTGGCCTGGGGCGACTGAAGAAAGGCCTGGCCATAATCAGTACCAGCGAAGTCATTATAAACTTTTTTATTCATACAGGTATCGTTCTTTACGCATTCGCATTTGGGATCTGGCCTTGCTTTATTATCGATACAGCTAACACGACCAATTTCTGGTGATAACTTTTTCTTATGATAACCGACAAGGCAGTGATTGGGGTCGTATTGAGTTTCGGGTTGAGCGCAATAACAGTCTTTATCGGTGTGGGGGTTACATTCTCCAGCTCCAGGGAGTTTTTCCGCCAAGGAATTGAGCTCATCAGCAAAGCCTTCATTCTGTTTGACCTCATTGGCATAAAAACCTGTCAAAAGAGTTGAGGCACCAAGTTTGGCCCAAATCTGCCAATCTTTAAGAACTATACCTTGAGTTGCCATATAACCGTAACAGGCAGTGGTCGCTCCCCAGCCTGTCGCCTGAAATTTGGCGGTTTTTGCTCTCTCTCGATGGCCGCGAGCGGCCTTATATAATAATTGTCTTTGAACTGGAGTCGCTGAATTTTGGTTAATATCGCTATTACCCTCTGGTGATTGAATATTATTTTGGGCAGTGGTTTGCATAAATGTACCAACCGCCTCGGTTCCCATGGCAATATATTGGCAATAATCCTTTTTTGTTTTTTTGGCATCGGGATCTTTGGCCTGGGCCTCTTGAAAGTTTTTTTCCTTTAATTTAAAACCATTATTATCACCCATGCCCATAGCACCAATGACCATGGTATAGGCCTTTGCGATGGCCTGAACCATACTGCTATCCATACCCATATATTTTGTTTTCCCCTTACCTTTACAGGCCGAGCCCCCATCGATTTTATCGCAGCCTTCTTGATAGGTGCGATTGATGAGACCTTCGTGGAGAAAATTTTCACTTTCATAGCGCTCTTGATCTGTTAAATTGGGATCTCGCTTTTTACTGAGGTTCTCGACCGGGCCATCTTTTGTGTGGCCCACGGCCTGGGCGTTGATGGCAGGAATTGAGGCCAGGCGAAATAGCAGCAAGATAAAAATTAATGGGCAGAGGCTTTTAATCATAAATCAATAATATCACGGTGTGTCATGTGGGGCTCTTTGGAAAATATTTCTTCTAGGTCTTTTATTTAAAATCAGATAGTTAGGAGATATCGAAGAAAAGTGAAGGGGAATAATAAGTGCAAGAAATAATTGACAATTGACGGGGCAAACAAGGAATTGTTAAAAAACATTATGAAAAAAAATGACACACATGAATTTGACCTATCCCATTCCATGGCCCATTACCTTTTAACGATTCATAAGTTAAAAGAATCCAAGGGTTATGCCCGAGTTACGGATATCGCCAAAGACTTAGATCTCACTAAGGGGAGTGTTTCAACCGCTATTAATAATCTTAAAAAGCGGGCCCTGGTGACGGAAGAAGAGGATTCTAAGTTTCTCGTTTTAACAAAGTCTGGCCATGACGAAGTTCATAAGATTCTATCGTCGCGAACTTTATTATTTTACTTTTTAAGAGATTTTATTGGTGTTAATGAAGAAATTGCTGAAAGAGATTCCTGTCTTATTGAGCATCTTTTAAGTGAAGAAACAGGTGAGAAGTTTTTTGATTTTATGAAGTCCTTGGCCTGTCATTGTGGAAAAGGGCATGACCTTCAAATCAAAACATCATTAGATCTCTGTCAGTACACAAGTATTGAGGATTTCGTCGAAAGCCAAAAGGGCGATCGCTACTTAGAATAGCAAATATTCTTTTTCATCATCTAATTTTATATAAACTGAATCACCTAGTTCTAAGTTTTGGGGTAGGTGGATATCTCTGAGCATAAAATCATTATCAATTTGCACTAAATCATAACAAAGATGACCTTTCCCATAATGTTTTCGCTTAACGATAAGGGCCGTATAATGCTCTTTTTGCTCGAGTGAAATTTTAAGATTTTCTGGTAAATAATAAAGCAGGTCATTTTGGGAATAATGGGATTTATTGATATTAACAATTCCAATGGCGGTTTTAAATTGATTATTTTGAAGCGATCGACCTTTTAGAAATGAATTAAGTCCAAAGATCTGAGGAATAATAAAGTTTTTTGGATGCGAAAGAAGGCGCTCAACTTGATCAATTTGAAGAAGTTTCCCCTGGTGGAGAACGGCGATACGGTCGGCCAGAAAAATGGCCTCTTCGATATCATGAGTGACAAAAATAGCACTTTTTTTCTTTTCTTTTAATAAGGTTTTGATTTGAACTTTTAATTGCCCACGCCACATTTGATCAAGGTTTGAAAGGGGTTCATCTAGGAGGACAAGACTTGGGTTTTTTGCCAAAGCGCGCGCCACTCCAACCCGTTGTTGCTCACCACCAGATAATTGGTGAGGGTATTTGTGGTTATGTTCTGTAAGGTTAACCCATTTTAAAACATCATTAATAACCTTAGAGTCTTTATTCGCTAAGAGGAGGTTTTTTTCTACATTGAGATGGGGAAAAAGCGCATAGTCTTGAAAAACAAATCCAAAATTTCGCTTATTGGCCGGGGTGTGGGTGATGATTTCCTTTTCATATAGAATATCACCACTGAATCCTTGAATAAAGCCAGCAATACAATTGAGAAGGGAGGACTTTCCTGAACCACTTTGTCCGACGATGCAAAGTATTTCTTCTTTCTTGAGCCTAAGATTGATATTCGAAAGGATTTGCTTTCCTTCAATCGTTAAATTTAAGTTTTGAATCTCTAAAACAGAATTAGGCACTTTTATCCTCCATTTTAAAGATACAAAAGCTTCCAAGGCCTGCTAAGAGAATGATAAAAAGTGCTGGTATAGACGCCATGATCCATTCTCCTTCTGAGGTATATTCAAATATTTTGACCGCTAATGTGTCTTTGCCAACAGGCCTTAGCATTAAGGTCAAAGGCATTTCTTTGATAATTTCAATAAAAACCAGGCCAAAAGATAGGTAAATTTCCTTTTTCATCTGCGGCAGATGAATTTTAAATAATGTATTTAAACGGGAAAGTCCAAAACTAAAGGCCGCATGGTCATGATTTTCAGGGATCATCTTTAAGGCCGGGGCCAAGCCGCGGTGGCCAACTGCTAAAAAGCGAATCATAAGGCCAATAAAAAGGGCCAAGAGAGAAACCCCTGGCGCAAAACTGAGGTCAAAAGCATGTAATAAGTAGGCAAATAAAATATAGATGGCAAGGGCAATGAGGGTTCCCGGCAAGGCATAGCCCATAAGAGTGAAGGGTATCAAATGAGTGGAAAACTTATTTGGCATAAAGCGCTTACTATAAAAAATAAATATACTTGCACATAGGATGAAGAAAGAACCGACAATTGCAAATAGAAATGAGTT
This sequence comes from Bacteriovoracaceae bacterium, assembly GCA_041586955.1. Taxonomy (GTDB): domain Bacteria; phylum Bdellovibrionota; class Bacteriovoracia; order Bacteriovoracales; family Bacteriovoracaceae; genus JBFGZE01. The sequence continues at coordinate 14,810 of JBFGZE010000034.1, read as the reverse complement.
CCATAAATAGGGGGTGAAAAGGCCAAGCCCCGCTGTTTGCAGGGCATAAAAGGCCCAATAGCTTAATTGGCCAAAGGGGATGATTAGGGAAAAAAGAATAATCATAAAGCTCAGCGGCCAAAGAATAATTCGCTCCCATTTCGCGGATAGGGCATAGACTTTTTGGTTGTGAAACTTTCTCGAGTGATTAAACTTTTTATTTCCCAATACCTTTTTTTCAAAGGTTAAAAATAAGAGAGAAAAGATAAGAAGATAAAAGCTCAGGCGGGCAGCGCTGGCCAAAGAGAATAAATCAGTGAAAGCGGTATAGATGGCCAGGGTGAAAGTATTATAATTAAAAACAGAGACACCTCCAAAGTCGGATAGTGTTTCCATGGAGATAATGGCCATGGGGCCGAGTATCCAGGGCATAGAATAGGGAATAACAATTTTTAGAAAATATTGAGTAAAGTTAAGGCCTAGGGATTGAGAGGTTCTTAGAAATTGACCTTTCATATTATCGAATGATCGTTTGATAAATAAATAGGAGTAGGGGAATAGAGTCAGTGAAAAAACAAAAATCACACCAAGTGTTGATTTAATAGAAATAAACTCGTTTAGATTGATTGAAAATTGCTCTCTAAAAAAACTGGGAACCGTTCCGGCATATTCAAACAGGCCGACATAAATAAAGCTTTGTACATAGATCGGAAAGGCGAGAGGAAGTAGAAAAAGTAGGTGTAATAATTTTTTGGAGCTGAGGCGGGAAAAGCTCATGATAAAGGCCGAGGTGAAGCCCAAGAGGGTACTTAAAAAACAGGTACCAATAAGTAAGAGAAAAGTTTGCGATAAGAGGCCTGGAACGAGGGTATTATGGGTAAAGTTCCAGGTGTCCCTATCAGCTAAAGGGAGATGAATTCCCTTGAGCCCTAAAGAGAAAAAAGGCCCTAAGGTCAATATCAAGAATATGGACCAGAGGGCGTAGAAAGAAAAATTTTTAATACTTTTATTTATAATTAACTTCATGCATAAGCTTTATCGCCTCTTTTTGTAATTGACCGGCCTTCGTTAAGTTGAAAGAGGAATTTGTTTTAAAAGTTCCCCAATCGGCGACAATTTGTGAAGGGCGAATCGTTGGGTTCGCTGAGTATTCCATATTAACACTAGCAAATTCATTTTGGGCATCTGTACTAGATAGCCATTCAAGGAATTTACGGGCCTCAGCAGATTTTGTTGTATGCTTGGTAATCCCGGCGCCTGAAACGTTGATATGAACACCATAAGTTTTTTGGTTTGGCCAAAATAACTTGAGAGATAATTTGGGGTTTTCCTTGATAAGGCGGCCAAAATAATAAGTATTGACAATTCCTACTTGGCATTGGCCTGCAGCAATTGCTTTAAGAACGGCGGTATCGTTAGAAAAGATCTCGACAGTATTATCGACCCATCCTTTTACCATTTCTTTGGCCTTTTTATAGCCATGCGTATCAATAAACATCGCGACAAGAGATTGGTTATAAACTTTCTTCGAGGTACGCAAGCAAAGCTTACCTTTCCATTTTTTATCGGCAAGATCTTCATATGTTGAAAGGTCACTACTTTTTAATTGAGCTGAATTATAAACGATGGTTCTCGCTCGTACCGAAAAACCATACCATTTGTTTGTTACATCTCTTAAATGAGAGGGGATATTTTGAGTTAAGATTGGTGATTGAATAGGCATGAGCAGACCTGATTCTGCTGCAAACCAAAGATTACCAGCATCAACAGTCATAAAAATATCGGCCGGAGTTTTCTTTCCTTCGGCCTTGAGGGCCTGAATTAATTGAGAGGCCTTACCCGTTTTGTATTTAATTTTAACACCAGTCTTCTTTTCGTATTTGGCAAAAATATCTTTGACCAAATGTTCTTTTCTCGAGGTGTAAACGAGTAATTCCTTGGCGGAAAGCGAGGTTAAGGTAGTTAAAATAAAAATGAGACTCGTGAATAATTTCATATATAATATCCTTATTAAAATTCTTTCTAGACAGACTTACCTAAATTGGTTTCGTTAGTCAAAATATTGTTTGAGCTCTCGAACTTTTTTGGAGGCTTCGATGTTTAAATGGATTAAGCTTTTGATTTTATTAACCGTCACTGGCGCGATGCAGCTGCGGGCGGAGGTGGAATATTGCTTTAACGCTGATGTTTCTTTGAAAGCAGTTCGCTCCTATTTAGGTGTTATTCTTGCGCCAAAAGATATTATTCTTCTCCATCCAGAAACCAATTGTCTTGAGGTCAATATTGGGGCGAATAGAGAAGAACTTTTTGAAGGTTATCTATCTAGGCGCTATAAGCTCAAAAGAAAACTGAATTGGAGTCAATCTAATCAACTAGATCAAAGTTTACGGACGTGCCGTCTTATATCAAAAAAAATAAACCATTTTGATCACAAGAAGGATCGCTATCAATTGGGGCGCAAGGGAAGCTTGAAAAGAGAGGAAGAGAAGGGACAGCAGATCTCACAATCGCTTCTTGTTTTGGGCGCTAATAAAGAGGGGGTTATCAGTGTCGATGGCCATCGAGTCACAGTTCTCTGTTCCCCTAAAGGTACTAGCAGTGCAGAGCTAGATATCAAAATCAGTGACAAAAAAGGCAATACAATAAATACAACAGTCAATGTAGCGATTGGTCAGGAAACGAATCTCGGAGGATTTGTCGAGGATCTTAAGCAAAAGAATAAAACATTATCAACCTCTAAGGGGGTTGATTACGAAAAGAGTAAAGGTCAGGAGAAAACAGAATATCTTCTTATTTTGTCTTCTGTTCAATAAATCGCACTTTCTGCTCACCGATCGGACCCCATGGCCTAAAATAAATTAAATATTTTAAAAAGCTTTTTATTGTCAATGTTCCGTAATTGGGAACAAACCAATGCCTCATAGTGACTATTTCTGAACGATGAGTTGAACGCGTTTCATTCAATGTTTTAAGATCGCGGGTACTGGTGAGAATGTAGCGGTAGTTTTGGATGGGCATTTTGGGCATTCCAAAGTGGTAACCGTTGAGTCCATAAACATACCAAGATAAAGGCCATAAATTATCTTTTATTGATAGCAAATAAGGGGCAGGCGATTGCTTTTCATTTTGTAAATCATTTTGAATTTTAAGCGCGATTTGTTCGTACTCCCTAGAGGTATGGACTTGAGAGATAAGGTGATTGCCACTCCCTGGGTTGGTATAGTTGATTTGTAAATTGCGAATCATGAGAAGACTAATAAATGAAAATAATGCCAAGTATCTGAAGATTGGTTTTTGTATTGTCCAATCTTTCCACAAAATAACAATGTAAAAAGAAGCTGCAATTTGAATATAAAGTTGCAGCCAAGGGACCTTTTCACCCACGAAGCTATAGGTAAAGAAAAAGGAGAAGGTTATATAGCTTAAAAAGGCCTTGAGCGGTTCCGCCCTTTTAAAGTGATAAATAGTGCTACTCACGCCCATAATGAGAAGAGCAAAAAATAGGAAAATGTCAAAATCCATTGTCAATTTGAATAAATCCCATAAAGACGAGAATTTAATAAAATGGTTGATTGGAGAAAAACTAATAAGAGCGTCGAGCAAGAAAAGAAAAATGAGGAAGTAACCCCACCTTTTGTGGTCGATGATTATTTCGCGCCATTGCCGTATATAAGTCGCAAAGAGCGCAAGAATAATCCATGGCTCATAAAAGAGCATAATGAAGAATTGATAGGAAAATGGCCCTTTTATTCTTCCTATATTATGCTGTTTAGTCCAATAGACGAGGGACTTTTGATAAAGTCCATCCAAGATTCCTGTCCAATACTGAAAACCAGCTGAATAAAAATAACAAAATACAAGAGTGAAGCTCAGAAGGCCTAAAAGTATTTGGCGTGGACAAAACGCTATTTTCAGGCGGTTTTTTTTAGGAGTAAATAGGAAATAACTAGAGGTGAAAATAATGAATAATCCAAGGTGAATGAAGGAGTTTTCTTTGGCGCAAAATTGAATGGCGATAAGTATCCCTAATATACAGGACCTTAGGTATTTATTTTTGAAATAAATGACAACGCCAAAGCATAGTAACAGGGGGATAATGACCAGGAAATCGTGCCGTAAGAAACGAGACCAATAATTGATCAGAGGGGATAATGTTAAATAAGTTCCAAGAAACAAAAGGTGTCCTTTTGGAACTTTGTTAAATAAGTTTAAACTTGCTAGAGGCAAAAGAGATGCTATTGCGGTTATGATAAATCGGGCACTCCAATTACTGATGCCAAAAATATAATATGAAAATGGCAACAAATGGTAGAGTACTGGGCCATGAGTCATGGGGTCATATTTATAAAACATGAGCTTAGCATCCATATAATAGTAAAGACTCAAAAGACCATGAATTGATTCATCGTGATGAAAGGGTCTAAGATCAAGCTCAAATAATTTTAATATTAGGCCAAGTAAAAAAATTAAGATAAAGAGGTGGTGAATAGTTAAGAAAGAGGCCGGCCTTTTCACGAGAGAGGTTATGCTACTTTTTTTCTCGAATAATCAACTTGAATATCATTTAAAACTTTTGCTTTGCTCGACATTCCTACTCGGAATTGAAAAAGTTGATATGTGCAAAGAGTAATAATCTTAAAGATATTTTGAATGGATATAGATGCCGTTCCAGTCTGTCTGGCCTGATGGGTGACGGGTATTTCCAAGTAATCATTACCCGATTTATTGGCCAATATGGAAATAAAGACATTGGGGCAAAAACAATTGGCGGGAATCATTGGAATAATGTTTTTTAATTTATCTTGTCTCATTAGACGAAAGGGGATATTCGCGTCTTCTATAGATACTTTAAATGAGAAGCGGATAATATTTTTGAGCATTTTTGAAACATAGAGTCGGATGGGATGATCTTGGCGCTTTGTTCGCCACCCTTGAATAAAGGAAGAGTTTTGGCGCTCTTTCCATAATTTGGGGAAGTCGTCCGCTTCAATTTGATCATCGCTATCGGTTTGGAAGATCCACTCGGCATGATGTTTAAGGCCTAAACGATACCCTTTTAAAACAGTGGGGCCATGCCCAATATTATCCTGATTAACCGCGATAACCTTTTGCCCATTTTTTTGGGATATTTTGGAAAGAATCGTTTCAGTAAGGTCTGTTGATCCATCATTAAGGACGAGGATTTGATAATGAATTTTGAGTTTATTAATCTCATGAACCCATTTTTGGATAACAGCTTCTAGGCAAGCTTCCTCATTGTATGCGGGGATGATAACTAATAAATCAAGATTGTCTTTTAAAATGCTCAGAATTTACCCCTAGTTTATTATCCACTGTCATTATACTCTCTAAAAATGATTTCTTTTTTTGGAGAGTGGTAGGTAAAAATGTCCCGATTGAAAAAGTATATTGAGCACTTAAGTGATCAATTAACAAATCTGGACAAGAGGAGTCGGATTAATCTCATCCTTTTGGCAGGAATTCTTTTTTTAATACTTTTCACCTATCCGATGATCCGTGCCGCGATCACATCTATATTTCTTGATAGTAATGGCGCCAAAAAATCTCCTCTGGTTTGGACTTATTCCATTATCGCCCTTAGTTTTTTTGTTTATTTATTTAATCATTTTCAACGCCGTCTCAAGATTCAAAGGTTGTTTGGCCTGGTGGTGTTTTTATCGATTTTATTTTTTGGTTGCACCATAACTTTGGTGGGCGAGCGACCTTGGTTGTCCTATCCACTTTTTGTGTGGAAAGAAGTTTATATTATTTTATTGGTGCATAGCTGCTTGGCCTTCCTCAATTCAAAAATGACCAAAGAATATGCCAAAATTTTCTATGGCCCATTGGGAGCGATCGGAAGCTTGGGTGGCCTTCTTGGCGGCCTCGTGACTTCGACTTTTATTAAAGATTTTGGTCTGGTGGGTGTCGTTTGGTTTGCTTGTCTCGGGCTTTTTATTGCTGCCGTTATTTTTATGCAAACGGGACCCGGGGATCTGATCACTCATGAAACAAAAAAAGACCGCAAAGGCGAATCTCCATTGACCTCCATTAAAAAGGTGAGAGGCTATGTTTTTTGGGTTGCGATTGTCGTTATGTGCAGTCAATTCGTTGTCAATTTAGGTAATTTCAAATTTAATATGGCCTTGGAGGCCTTTGGCATTTCAAGGATCGAAAAAGCAGAATTTTTGGGTACCGTTTACGCTTGGATTAATGGACTTTCACTATTTATCCAGATTGCTATTGTTCCCTTTCTTTTGACAATAGTGAGAGAAAAGAGAGTTCATCACCTGATTGTCTTTTTTTATGCGGGGCTTTTGCTCCTCTCTTTGGCCTTTCCCATGGCGTTAATGGTACCGACAATTCTTTTTATTTCTTATAAAGGTGTCGATTATAGCTTATTTTCCACGGCGAAGGAGATTCTTTATTTTAAATTGAACGATGCACAAAAATATGGGGCCAAATATATTGTCGATATGATTGTCTACCGAGCTTCGAAGGCCTTGATATCGTTGATCTTAATTCTCGTTCAGGGCGCGGTCGCCGTTAATTTACTATTGGCCATAGCTCTAATTTTATGGTTTTTTTCCTTAAGAAATTTGTTTTCTGAAAACCCAAAAGATCAGGAGAATCTATGAACCCCATTTTGGATAAATTTCAAACCCCTTTTGGTACTGTTCCCTTTGATAAAATTAAAGAAGAGCATTATCTTCCCGCCCTCGAAGAGGCGATGAAAGAAGGTCGAAAAGCGATTCAGGCCATTGTTGAGAATACAGAGAAGCCCACTTTTTCTAATGTCTGTGAGGCTTTAGAAAAAGCTGACCCTAAAGTTGGTACCGTCGCTAGTATCTTTTTTAATTTATATAGTGCAGAATCAAACGATGAATTGCAAAAAATAGCTCAAGAATTTTCCCCTAAAATTACAACTTATTCAGATGATATTTATTTGAATCCCGAGCTTTTCGAAAAAGTGAAGTATGTGTATGACGAGAGAGATAAGCTCAATCTCAAGGCCGAAGAAGCTACCTTGGTTGAAAATCAATACCGCAATTTTGTAAAAAGTGGTGCTTTATTAAGCAATGAAGAAAAAGAAAAAGTTCGCGGATTGAGTAAAAGTCTATCTCAATTAACACTTAATTTTGGTGATAATTTACTTAAAGCTTCCAACGCCTACCAAATGCATTTAACAGATGAAAAAGATGTTGATGGCCTACCTGATGGTGCCAAAGAGGCTGCTCGTGAATTAGCTCAAGACAGAGATCTAAGCGGCTGGGTCGTCACTTTAGATTATCCAAGTTATATTCCCTTTATGACCTATGCTACAAATCGTGATTTGCGTGAAACACTCTATCGGGCCAATTCGTCGAAATGTTTTAATGGGGGAGAGTTTGATAATCAAAAAATTATTAAAGAGATTGTTGCTGCAAGATACGAAAAAGCAAATCTCTTAGGCTTTAAAAACCATGCGGAGTTAACTTTATCTGACCGAATGGCACAATCCCCTGAAAAGGTATTTTCATTTCTAGAGGATCTCAAGGACAAGGCGATAAAGGTCGCCCAGGAAGAAGTTGAAGAGCTGAAAGTCTTTGCTCGTGAGCTTGATCATATTGAAGATTTCGCCATGTGGGATTATGCCTATTACGCTGAAAAACTCAAAAAAGAGCGTTTTAATATTAGTGATGAAATGTTGAAGCCTTATTTTCAGATTGAAAAATGTGTTGAAGGTGTATTTGAAGTTGCTCAAAAATTATATGGAATAACTTTTAAAGAAAGAAAAGATATTCCAACTTACCATGAGGATGTGAGTGCTTTTGAAGTTGTAGATGAAAATAATAAGCATGTTGGTGTTTTCTACGCAGACTTTTTTCCTCGTGCCGGTAAGAAAAATGGCGCTTGGATGACTTCCTATCGAGAACAAGAGGGTGAAAATAGACCTCATGTTTCGATTGTTTGTAATTTTACCAAGCCAACCGAATCTAAGCCTTCACTATTAAACTTTGGAGAATTGCTGACTCTTTTTCATGAGTTTGGTCATTCCCTTCATGGACTTCTCTCTGAATGTAAGTACAAATCTTTAGGTGGGACGAATGTCTATTGGGACTTTGTCGAACTACCTTCTCAGATTTTAGAAAATTGGTGTTTTGAGAAAAAGTGTTTAGATTTATTTGCGACTCATTATGAGACCAATGAGCCTATCCCAGCGGAGCTTGTTCAAAAAATAAAGGAGAGTTCAACCTTTCACGAGGGACGCGCAACGATGAGACAGATTGGGTTTTCTACTGTTGATATGGCCTGGCATACCGCTGACCCTGCAACGATTGAGGATGTGGGAGAGTTTGAAAGAAAAGCAATGGAGAAAACAAATCTTATTCCTGTACCTAAAGAGAGTAATCAAAGCTGTCATTTTGGTCATATTTTCCAAGGTGGTTATTCCGCGGGCTATTATTCTTATAAATGGGCCGAGGTTTTGGATGCGGATGCGTTTGAATTTTTTAAAGAGAAAGGTATTTTTAATAAAGAAGTCGCCAGTCTTTTTAAGGCCAATATTTTATCAAAGGGTGGTAGTGAACACCCTGCGACTCTTTACCGTCGCTTTCGTGGTAAAGATCCTAGTGTGGACGCACTTCTTAAGAGAGCAGGTTTACTCAAATAATATTAATGGCCTCCCTTTGGGAGGCCTTTTTTTTCTACAAACGTAAATGATCTAAATTGGCGAATCCATCCTTGTATTGAGACATAATACGTTCAACAAACTCTTTAATAGTTTCTTTTTTGTCGATAAACTCTATTGAGGGACCAGCACACCACACTGTTTTGTAGGTCGCCTTGAATGCCGCATTTTCGATGGCCTTCATGCCTTTATAGCTGGTGATCATCTTTGCATATTTTTTAACGGCCTTATGTTTACTGAGGTAGGACTCAATGAAATTTTGTTTAGTTCCAATCTTTTTGACGTAAGGAGTGTTAATAACGGTACAAGGTGTGCCAGAAATCTTATCGGTAAAAACAATATCTTCAGCGCCGTACTTGATGATGGCATTCTTGTATTCTTCAGAAACACCGCTTTCGGCGACTGAGATAAAGGGAGAGCCAATAGACGCTCCTTCTGCGCCTAGCGTGAGTATCGATAATAGTCCTGTGCCGGTACCAATGCCTCCAGCTGAAATAATGGGAAGTTGAGTAACTTTTTTTAATAAGGGAATAAGAAGCGAGGGAGGTATGGTACCTGCGTGACCACCTGCTCCCGAGTTGACTGCGATTATGGCATCCGCTCCCAATTGCTCTACTTTTTTAGCGTATTTGGAATCTACAACATCACAAATGATCTTTATTCCCAATTTTTGGCAACGTTTGATGACCTCTTTAGGACTACCCAGAGATGTAATAATATAGTCCGGTAGGTATTTTTCACAGATAGAAATCTGTTTATCAAGGTATATATTAGATTTATTGACGATCAGGTTAACACCAAAAGCTCCCTTGCATTGTTCTTTTAATCTTTTCATTCCCTCTTCAAAAAGTTCTGGACTCCGATAATTTAAAGCGGGTATACAACCGGTAATACCCGCATCAGCAGCGGCGATAAGCATTTTTTCTGTTGATACCAAGAACATTGGTGCCATGATAATGGGATATTTAATATTAAAAGTTTCTGTCAGCCAGGTGTTCATAAAAGTCCTCTATCATTTTCATGTAAGATCATATTAGAACAATTATAGAGAAATATCTCAATATAAGTTTATCATTTTAAGATGACGATTCGGCCAGGAGGGCTTATGAAGATGTTTTTATTATTGTTCTTGGCCCTAGCGAATCTTTTTTATCCAGCATTTGCCGGCGACTCCGATTATATGTGGATCAGCACGGGAAGTGATGTCTTGGATAGTGCTGAAAAAAGTAATTTAAAATCATATATCTCGTCTCCAACAAAAATTGGCGATATCACAATTTTAAAATTAAAAAAAGAGGCCATTGGCGAGCTCTCTGAATTAATGCATGAGAAGTTTAAGCGTTGTGGTGGATTCTTTGTTCATGAAAGTTATGAACAGGCGATGGGTGATATTAAGAGCTTTGAGCTTAATAAAAATAATAATAGGATTTTTAAATTTCAGCAAAATGAATTAACTCCCAAGCTTATTAATGAGGTGAATGAAGAAAATATCGAAGGAACTATTCGCAAATTATCCTCGTTTAAAAATCGTTATTATAAATCCGTTCATGGTGCCAATGCTTCAAACTGGATTTATAATAACTGGAAGCAAATAACTGCCCATCGCAATGATGTCGCCATTGAAAAAATTATTCATTCAAATTGGCCGCAGCCAACGATTCACCTGCGCCTTAAGGGAAAAAGTAATAAGGATATTATTATAGGCGGACATGCTGATTCGATTGCTGGCTGGTGGGGGCGGGCGAATGGCCATGCACCGGGAGCAGATGATAATGCTTCGGGGATTGCCACAATTACTGAAATTTTACGAATATTGACCGGCCAGGATGGTCAACCTAAGCATAATATTCATTTTATGGCCTACGCAGCCGAAGAAGTTGGTCTTCATGGCTCAAAGGAAATGGCTAAACGATTTAAGCGCCAAGGCCGCCAAGTCTTAGGAGTGATTCAATTTGATATGACTAACTTTAACGGCTCGACCAATGATATTCATCTTGTTGATGACTTTACTGACCCAAACCTTAATAACTTTCTTGAGTCTCTAATGAAGAGGCATTTACCGTCATTAAAGTCGGGGCGAACTCGTTGTGGTTATGGTTGCTCTGATCATGCCTCATGGAATAGAGAGGGTTTCCCGGCTTCTTTTCCTTTTGAAGCAGAAAAGGGTGATATGAATAGGCATATTCATACAAATCGCGATACAATAGAGCAGTCAGATGGGCATGCACGACACGCGGCGAAATTTGCTCGACTAGGAGTCGCCTTCGCCTTAGAACTTGACCAATAGACCTTCTGGCAATAACTATTGGTTTGAATACTCAAAAGAGAAGGGACATTATTCGTGACGTCACCATCACCACTTAGAAGGCCAGAATTTCAACGATTAAAAGATAACTTAGACTCTGAAAGAAAAAATATTTTTAAAGTCCAAAATATTTCCCATGAGGAGGATGACTATGTCCGCAGTGTTGAAGATGCGGCCATCATCTTGGACTTTTTAGTCAACGTTTTTGATACAATTTATAACGCATTTAAAGATAATGTCAGTTTATTATCCTTTTTTGATGAAGAATATGCTGATTTTCAGGAATTCTTTGCACCTGAAAATATAATGGATGTCTGTTTTATTGAGGATTGCTTATTCCCTGAAAAAGAATCGTTCTATTTTGGTCAAGACGGAGATATCGGTTTTACAGTTCTTGATGTTCACCTTAATGAATTTAAAAGTTGGTCCGCCAAAGTCCTTCTAAACCACCTAAAATGTCAAAAATTTATTGAAGAAGAATTAAATATTTCGATTAAATTAAAAGAAATTTCCTGCCAATGCCAGCAATGTCGTTCAGTATTTAGAACTAAATTACGAGAAATTGCTTATGATGAGGCGATTGCCGATATTGAAGCAACGACGGAAATCGTTCTGAATGAAGAGTTTGGCCTCTCTCATGTTTGCGATCAGGTCCAATTATTAAGAAAAAGACTCGATAAGAGAAACCATAAAATTCGATTTCAATTGAGAAAATCGACAATCAACCGTCTTGAATATCAGGTGAAACAAAAATTTCGCGAAGCATTGAGCTACCCTTCAGAGGCCGCGACGGTTCATATTAAGCGGCTTTCTCCGGTCCTCAAGCATCATCTATACGATAATAATGTTAAAGAAGAGCTCATTGATGAAAACGATTTTTACAAATTTTATAAATCCATAGAGACTAATCTTTATCGCAATGAGGGTTATCTCATTCGCGAGTTTAAAAAGCTTGTGAAGTCAATTTTAATGCTAAAACGAAAAGATATCTCAGGTACTATTTTACAAGAATATCTTGGAGAGTTCTGGGTTCACTCTCTCGCTCGTCCTTTAAAGCGTAAAATCATTTATCATATGGGACCTACCAACTCTGGTAAAACCTATCATGCTATTGAGGCCCTCGCCGCTGCCAAAACAGGCTGTTATCTTGCACCTTTACGATTATTGGCGGGAGAATTATACGATACCCTTAATCAAAAAGGTGTGACGACCACCTTATTGACAGGTGAAGAAGTTATTGAAACTGAAAATGCCACTCATTATAGTTCAACTATTGAAATGGCGCGCCTTAATCAGACTTTCGATTCCTGTGTGATTGATGAAATCCAAATGATCACTGACCCTCAAAGAGGTTGGGCGTGGACTCGTGCCCTGGTTAATATTGTCGCAGATGAAATCCATTTATGCGGTGACCCCAGTGTTCTCGACCTTGTCAGAAAAATTGTCGAACTATGTGGAGATGAACTCGAGATCAAAGAATATCAGCGCATGACTAAATTAAAGGTTATGCGAAACCCTATGGCCTTGTCAGAGCTTGAGCGCTCAGATGCTTTAATTGTTTTTTCTCGACGTAATGCTTTGAAATATAAAATGGACTTAGAAAACCTAGGCTTTAAGGTATCCATTGTTTATGGCCGTCTCTCTCCTGAAGTTCGGCGGGAACAGGCCCGTAAATTTGATCAGGGTGAAACAGATATCATGGTAAGTACCGATGCTATTGCCATGGGAATGAATTTACCGATTAAAAGAATTATTTTTTCTACCTTGTCGAAATTTTTTAATTCACAAGAATACCCCATAACAGAAAGTGAGATTAAACAAATTGCTGGTCGAGCAGGGCGCTATAAGAGGTTTCCCACAGGTTTTACCAGTTGCTTGAGTCGAGTGGAAGATGGTCTCGATCAAATCAAATCTGCTCTTGATATGGACCTGGATCAAAAAACAAAATGTATGGTGGGGCCAGATTTAGATATATTTAGCCAGGTCAATCACGCTCTTGAGGAAAATGGCCTAGACCTATTACGATTATCAGAGTTTCTTCGACTATTTAACACCATGGATTTTCAAAAACCATTTTACTGTGTTGATTTGAAGGAAATGATTGAACTCGCTGAAACAGTAGAAGACGCTGACCAGGAGCAAAAACTTAGCTCTGCTGAAGTGTTTGGTTTTGCTTGTGCACCGGTTAATATGGGCCTGATGGATCACGTTCAGTATTATGTGGCCATCCTGAATAATTTTGTCGCTTCAGTTCCTGTCAAAAACTTTATGATCGAATCGAGTTCTTCAGATATTGATTACCTTGAAACATCGATTAAATGTGTGGAGCTTTATCAATGGTTGGCCCGACATTTTAATGGTAAAAACTTTATTTTTGATGAAACTGAATTATTGGATAATAAATTAGATGCCGTCGCAAAATTAAATGGCCTCCTATCGGAAAAAATTATGCCAACATGCTCTAGCTGTGGGTGTAAATTACCTGAAAAGAGTAAGTTTGCAATTTGTGAAGAGTGTTTTGAAAAACGAAAAACCAATCGGCGGGGACCTTCGCGCCGGAGACCTAATCATAAAAAGACTGAGCTTAAAGGCAAAGTAAAAAGAAAAAGAAGATTTAGTGGTAAACGGAAATGAAAACAAGTGATTTTGCCAAGCAATTATTATTTTCAGATAAGTTAGAAGATAAGCTTTTGCCCGTTAATTTAATCACTTCGTTTATTATCGAGGGAGAGTTTGAGGTTCCTGCTGATCCAGGACGTCCTAATGGCCTTAAAATTTCAGACAAAAAAACGAAGTTCCCTAGTATCGAATTCCTAAAAAAGGAAGAAGGACGGGCCAAGGCCCTTCATTTTTTTGCCAATCATGAATTATTGGCCATTGAATTGATGGCCCTCGCTTTATTAAAATTTCCTGAATATTTTAATAATAATATTAAATCTCAAAAGTTATTAATAAAAACGATCAGTGAAGAGCAAAAGCATTTGGGACTTTATCTTGAAAGAATTCGCGAACTTAATTGTGAGTTAGGAGACTATCCTTTAAATGATTTCTTTTGGCGTTATATTGCACCGGTTGAAACAATTTCTCATTTTTATGCTTTAATGGCCTTGACATTTGAACAGGCAAACCTGGATTTTGCAGAATACTATGAAGCATTATTCAATGACGTAGGCGACAAGAAATCTGCAAATTTAATGCGCATCATCCTTAACGATGAAATCGCTCACGTTAAAAGGGGAGTGAGTGTTTTAAAAGAAGAAAATGAAGGAAGTTTATGGGAAATCTATAATCGTTACCTTCCAACATTTATTTCTCCGGCCAGGGCAAAAGGGAGTCATTTTAATAAAGAAGCTCGCTTGAAGGCCGGCTTAGATGAAGATTATATTACTCATCTTATTTCCTATAGCGATGACTTTAAGGTAACCAACCGCAAGCAATGGAAGACTACAAAGTAAATATAGATTACGAGCAAACTTTATCGGGCGCCAGTCCTAGTCCCTCACTTAATAAAGAGCTTGAGCACCTATTTCTGTTTACTGAAGATGGGCGTCAATGCAATTTAATTACTCATCAAAAATACGACAACGATTACCTCGAGTTTATTCAAACCATAAACCCTCATATCCCAAAGTGCATTTCACATTCTTCAAGTCCCCGCAATTGGTGGGGGAGAGAAATGGGAGAAAAAGGTCGCTTGTTAAATTCAAAAATCTTTAGTTTTAATCTTTTAGAGCATTTAAAAAAAGGAACGTTGCCAGGAATTATTCCCCTTTCTCTTAATGATATTAAAACTTTTATAAATAATAGTGAAGATCAAAACTTTGTGCTCAAAAGTGATTTGAGTTTCTCTGGACG
>JBFGZE010000033.1:0-30240 GCA_041586955.1 Bacteriovoracaceae bacterium | reverse complement strand
TACCCGATAAATTAGAGCAATCAATGCCTCCCATGGAAAATACTATGAAGCGGCGTGAGGTTGCTGGACAGGATTTGGCGCTGACCTTAGATCCTGGTGCTTATAAATGTATTCAAATTGTGCCCGGTGAGATTATTACCGAAAATTTAACAGTGCAATTTGATGGTCAGCACTTTGACCAAGAAGATGTCCTTCCTATTGTGGTCGTTGAACGTTATGGCCAAGAGTCTCCTCCAAGTAAAGGGCTGGTACGTGGAACAGGGCTTAAGTCTGGCGCTATCGCTAGTAGTGTGGCCCATGATTCTCATAATATAATTTGCATTGGAACGAATCCTGAAGATATGGCCTGTGCCGTTAATGCTCTCATCCAATCGGGTGGCGGATTTGTGGTGGTTGATGATGACCAGGTTAAAGCGCAATTAAATTTACCCATTGCAGGCCTTTTAAGTTTAGAGTCAGCGGAAACAATTGCTGATGGTGTTAAGGATTTAAAGACGGCCTTTAAGGCACAAGGTGTTGTTCTTGAGGAACCCTTTATTCAAATGGCCTTTTTGGCGCTACCGGTTATTCCCAGTTTAAAAATTACAGATAAAGGTCTGGTTGATGTTACCAAATTTGAGTTTACTGAGATTCAGGCCTAATTATTCGCTCGCCCTCAGTTTTTGTTTCATATTTCTCGTTTCAAGTTGTGGAACATTTAAGCGCCATGGCAAAATCGTCGCGTTGGACTCGGAACCACGCGGCCAAAATGTACGCGACCGTGATGGACTGCTCTTAGGAAAAACTCCTTTATGGTATAAGGGGAGTCGCTCCCGTTATTCTCATGTCTTCCAATTAGAAGTTGCCCCTAATCAATTTAAACGAAAAAGAGTCTTCTGTAAGATTGATTGGAAGCAATCTGTGGTCCCTGCTGCTGTCCCTTCACTCTTATTCCCGGTGGGAACGATATTGGGAGGACTTTCTTTATCGGTCGATCTGGTTTCTGGCGGCCTTTTTAATTGTGATACCCTTTATCGTTTTGAGGTCGACACTCAAAAGGAATTAGAAAAAAGCCCCTACCAGCGGCGTTGGATTATTCTTCCTCCTGCTACTGTGGATATCAATTGGTGGCGTGGCCAATACCGGGAAATGGAAAAAATCATCACTGCTAAATATCCCAATGATGAAGTGATTCCCATGGCAGAGGTTTTTAAATTAGTCAGTAAATGGGCCTTCCATAAGCGTAAAGTATTTGCCAATGACATCCCCTGGGGGGCCATCCGCGTACTTGCGGCAGAGCTCGGGGCGAATCACCTTTATCTGTATATTGAAGAAAATCGTGATGATAATTATTGGGAGGGAGTGAATAAGGCCTATGATTTATTCACGAGAAAGGTAGACCCCTTCTTGACCACCAAAATTAAAATGAAAACGCCATTTGTGGGCAGGCCTTGGTGGAAAAAATGGGGACTATTGGCCCTTCGGATTATTCCCAATGCCGTGCGTTTTCAAACTCCTCTGGCCAAAACAACTAATTTTAACAATGACACTGGAACTATTTTTGATCGCACTCCAACCAATGCTCACCCGATGGCCTGGCCTAAAATGGTGCAAATGATTGGAGTTGACTCTCTTTATCACCCGGATCATTACGATATTTGGGATTACGCTGTGGGTACCTTTCCCACTTTTGGGGCAAGTTCTTGGCGCCAAGTTTTAGGCGAAAAAGAAAGTATCAATCTGATTAATTATTATACCATTTATAATGTTGGGATAACAGGCCATACGCCGATGGGAGCATTCACCTTTGAGTTGGGCCATGGTAAAACGCTAATTGATTATGATGGTAGCTTGGTTAATGATGATCATCGCTGGGAAACTATTACGCGTTCCAACCTCAATTATGTTGGTTTTATCAATCGCCATTGGTTCGTCAAAGTGGATCTCACTAGTTTTAGTTTTGGAGAGGAATCACCTGTGAATCTGCCGAGTTATCAATTAAAAGGCTGGCAGGAAGGCAGTATTGGTGTGGGGTATTATTTTGATAATATTGAGCACCTCGCCATTGACCTTTTTCCCAAGTAAAATATATTTCTCTTCTTGTCAATTTTTTTTTATTGACTTCGTGGGGGGGATTTGATGTATACAGGGCCCAAGAAACCGACTTTTCTTCACGGAGGTTCGTATGATCAATCTTCAAGGTATCACCAAAAAATACAATAATCGCAAGGCCGTTATTAATGACTTAAATATTTCTTTTCCTGAGGGGCAAATGACTGTCCTTGTCGGACCGAGTGGCTGTGGTAAGTCCACAACCTTAAAAATGATTGCGGGCCTTGAAAAAGCGACAGCAGGAAAAATATCATTTTTAGGTAAGGATAAGAATTTACAGTCACCTACTAAACGTTCAATTTCTATGGTTTTCCAGGATGGTTCTCTTTATCCTCAAATGAATGTCTACGATAATTTGGCCTATGGCCTTAAAAATAAAAACCTTGGAGCAAAGATCATAGACTCTCGAGTCCAGAGGATGGGGAAGATTTTAGGCCTTGATCATTCTTTAGAAAAAAGACCAGGACAATTATCAGGTGGCCAAAAACAAAGAGTTTTAATGGCAAGTGCTTTGGTTAAAGAACCTGAAGTCATTCTTTTTGATGAACCTTTATCTAATTTAGACCACCAATTGCGCCAAGAAATACGTTATGAAATTAAGAAATTACATAATGAGCAGGGTTTTACGGGGATTTACGTGACTCACGATCAGACTGAGGCGATGACTCTTGCTGATCAATTAGTGGTGATGAAAGATGGAGTGATTGAACAAGAGGGGACTCCTTTAGAGATTTTTTATCGACCAAGCTCTCAATTTGTGGCCGGCTTTTTTGGTAATCCTAAAATGAATTTTCTCAATTGCACGATTGGAGAGGAGAGTAATGGCCTCTTCCTTTCTTTTGATGGGGACTCACATCGCCTTCCTTTACCAACTCCTCAGTGTGAATTCTTTAAAGCTGGAAAGGAGTTAGTCATGGGAATTCGGCCCTCTCATATTCTTTTACCCAGGCATAAAAAAGGCCTTAAGAAATGGACCTTATCCGGAAAGGTTGCAGGTTTACAGACATTCGGTGAATGTTCCTATGTTGAAATCTCTTTAGGGGAAAATCATATTATTGCTGAGATGATGGACTTGGAGGTACCTCGAGAAAATGCGTCTCTATCCTTCGCTTTCAATTTGAATCACGCTCATTTCTTTGACCGTGCTACTCAAAAAAATATTCTTTTATTATAAGCACAGGAAAGGTTATCTCTATCTTAGAGCCAGCAGGCCGTTAATAAACAGACTATTATTTAAACCGCATTCCAAAATCAAGAGCGGGGTAAATATCGGTATAAGAATGTGAGACATCAGACTCGGTACTATTGACTGTCGCCTTACTAATTGAAACCGTGTGGTAATTGAGTGAACCACCAAAAAAGAATTTTTTCGATAATTTTGCCTGATAACCCACTGATCCGTATAAACTAGAACCAGTAATCTCCTCGGAAACACCAGTGGATAAAGTACGATCTCCTTCGACTAATGGGTTCCAATTAAATGACACGAAAAAATTTTTATTTTGGCCCATATAAAAAATGATTCGGGGACCCATTTCCGTTAAGCTAAGGTCTGAGGCCGTCGCAGAACTCGAACCTTTAACTTCACGGGTCCAAGTGGCATAATCCCAACCGATGGCCATATTATTATTGCTGAGGAATGTCGCTCCGGCAAAGAAGTGATTCTTTAATGTCGAATAGGACGCGCCGTCGGCATCATCTTCACTGGTATTATAAAAAGTCGTGGTATTAAACACAAAGCCAGCATGAGAAGAGAAGCTTAAAGCAGTTAGAGTTAGAATGATTAATAATTTTTTATTCAAGAAAAATCCTTTGGAATTTTCTTTCAATTATAATGGTTCTTTTTTGTTTGGGAAAGTCAGCAATATTTTCGCTCAGTTAGAAATAATAGATCTCGAGCATCTTTTCTCTAAAAATCACCATAGATGCTATTTGAATAGAAGTTTTTTAAATACGATAATCTTGATCAAGGAACTAAGTTTCCATGTAAAGGTTTTTCTCTGCGCCGGCCTTCACTTTGGAGATAATATCTTCCAAGTGATGGTGCTTTTCCTTTAATTCCTTTTTATAGACACTTCGTTCGGTTCTTCTAAGCTCCATCCGCAAATTGCTGGCGTAACTTTCGAGTATTTCTTCAAGGTAATGACATTCATCCTTATTGAGTTCTATTTTCATATTTCCTCCGAGGATAATGTGGGGCCTGCGAATTATAGCATAGAATGAGTCGATTGCGTCCAAATCACTTTGGTAGTTGACTAACCAGGTAGGATTGTCAGGTATTTATCACCATCAATTACGCTTTTAACTGAATAGGTTATAATGAGGCCCATATAATAAACTTAAGCAAGTCGAGGTTAGAATGAAGAATTTAGGATTGATTCTTATACTTTCTTTTTTATCAAGTAATGGGTTTTCATATAATCATAAAGAATGTCACGATTATCTTTATAAAAACCAGCCTAATGCCCGAACTCTTATCGGTTGGGTGACATCAACTACAGTTTCTCCAACCTCTACAGGACAATTCTTATCCTCGACAGGTGCATGCCGAGGTATCAATCCCAGAGATAATAATGCAAAAGAAATGAAAAAGGCCTTTCTCAATTTTAATTATGACCATATGGTGGCGGAATCGTCACGTGGGAAAGGGGAGTATCTTAATGCCTACGCCTCACTTATTGGGTGCCAGGGGGGCATTTTTGGTCAGTCGATGTATAAAAATTATCAAAAAGTTTACGGAAAAAATGATCAATACTTACCTGATAGAGTTTACCAAAATATTGAAAATTTGATGGCGGCCGATGAGGAGTTGAAGAAGGCATGTCTCCCTAAATTATGAGGCCGAAAAAATTCTTGAAGGGCCTTTGAGACCCTTCAAGGATTACTGCTAACATAAAGGTTTCCTTTTTTGAAACCCTTTGTATACGTGAGTTGTAAACTACTATGACATTACATTGGAGGGAAATATAAATTATTTACTTTTCCGTTTTATTTTGGTGAGTGTTACTTCTTGATCCCCTTTCTCTGAAGTCTTTGTAATAGAGCGAAGTTTTTCTAAAATAATAGATATGTCAATATCTGCCTATTTCCCACACATCCCTTTTGTCAGTTAAACTTAATATTGTGAATAATCAAACTGTAACTTCTTATATGCAAATTTCCCTAAATCTTCTTAAAAAGATGAGTCGATGCCTGCCTTTTGATATTAGTGTGCAGAGGGGAACTAATTCCTATACTAAAATCTTTAAAAAGGGTGACGTTCTCGATTGGGAGAGAGTTTACGCTTATGAGAAAAAAGGTATTACTTTTTTCTTTGTGACGATGATTGATTATCAAGTTTATATCGCCCATCTTGAAAATTTAGGTGATCGTCTTCGTGATAACTCCATGCCCACGAGTGAAGCGATTGAAGTTTTAAAAGAGCTGGCCAACCTAACGGTTCAAGAGTTAGTGGTAAAAACGAATGTTGATGAGAGGAAGATTGAGAATGCTCATAATGTTGTTCATGGCTGTATCGATGGGGTTTCAAAAAGTCCGAAGTTTTTAATTCGTATCTTAAAGATGATGGGTAATCAGAAATATATGATGAAGCATTCTATTACCGTCAGTATCCTATCTGTCATGTTGGCGAAGCGTAATGGTGTCGTCAGTGATAATAATTTGCAGATCGTGGGGATGGGTGCCTTTCTTCATGATATTGGTGTCGGGCAATTAACGTTTGATCCTGAGGAGGTCGTCGAGCTAACCCCCGAGCAGCGTAAAGAAATGTGGCGCCATCCAGAATTGGGGAAGCAACTTCTCGATGGTTTTCGTGGAGTCCGCTCGGAAGTCCAGCAAATAGTTCTTCAGCATCATGAACAACCCAATGGCCATGGCTATCCCAATAATTTAAAAGGGCCTGAAATTTATATGCCTGCCAAAGTTGTGGCGATAGCCGATTCTTTTGCGGCAATGATTGCTAAAAGAAGTTATCGTGAAGCTATGTCTGTGATGGAGGCCATCCAGCATCTTAAACAATTAAGTGGTAAATACGATAAAAAGCTAGTCGAGAGCTTTTCCCAAATGATTTTGGGGAATGATACCGATTAGGCACTTAAATTTGAGTATAAATAAAGTTTGTATAATTTTATGTCCGGCCAATATAGTCCCTTTGAGCGTTCCGGTAATCTTGGAAACACCGATTCGCTGCTTATAACTCACTGCTATTTCTGAACATCGTAATCTATAGATCAAGGCCTTGGCCTGCATCTCTACAGTCCAGCCAAAAGTACGGTCTTCCATTCTAATATCCATTAAGGCCTGGTAGCGAATTACACGGAAAGGTCCAAGATCGGTAAAAGCGTGGCCACCAAAAAAAAGACGCAGTAATGAGGTTGCTAACCAATTGCCAAAAATGGCCTGCGGTAATAAACTACCTTTTTGGGCCTTCCCTCTATTGCGCGAACCAATAACCAAATCATGGCCTCGGTCGAGCTCTAAGAGTAGTATCGATAATTCGCGTGGGTCATCAGAAAAATCACCATCAAGAAATGCGACATTTTTCGGTGGTTTATCTTTGAGGTGGGCAATACCTTTTAAGCAGGCATTTCCATAGCCTGGAGTTCCTTCAAAAATAACTTCTGCTCCATGTGCTAAGGCCTGGGACTCCGTCTGGTCGGTAGAATTATTATTGACGACGATGATTTTTTCAACCCGCTCCCTAGGGATTTGGTCGAGCACTAAACCGATAGACTTTTCTTCATTAAAAGCGGGAATAATGACTATGGTATCCTTTTGGCCAGACACATTTTCTCCTTTGCAGTAACTTATAGAATATGAAAGAAAGTTGGCGAATTCATCTCTTTTGGCTAATTAATAGCATCGCAATTACGGTTTTGGCCCATATTTTTCAATCTCCTGGGCCGGAATATACCGGAGGTCCTTTTTATATCGCCTGGACTCTGATTTATGGCATTGCGGTGTGGATTTTTATCCCCAAAAAGTCCATCCTTCCGGTACCTTCACTGGGGGTTTTCTGTATAGGTCTTGTGATCATTCTACTGGGCGAACCTCTCTTTGAAAACGATCATTATCGTTATATTTGGGAGTCGAAAGTTTTTTTTAAGGGTTTTAATCCCTACCTAACTCCACCAGAGGCCGTCGCATTAGATGGGGTAGAGTTTACTCATCGAAAAGATATAGGTTTTCCTTATCTACCCGGCATTTATCCCCCTTTAGCATTGGTTTGGTTTTATTTGGCGGGCGCTTTTAAATATGACTTTGGCCTGCGAGTATTGCAATTGGCCAATGGTTTTCTTGTGTGGTTTTTGTGGCGGCAAGGGGCCCGTTTCAAATGGCGGTTATGGCCTTTGGTTTTACTTTTTCCATTTTTCCAGAAAGAATTTATTCAATCGGTTCATCTTGATCTGGTGGCTGCCATTCCCCTTATTTTCTATTTTCAAAATAGCGGACCTTTTAAAAATTTGCTGAGTCTTTTTCTAAGCTACCAATTAAAAGTTCTGGGGTTGGCATTATTACCTTTTCAATTCTTTCGGGGGCATCCAGGTGATAAAAGCCTAAAACGTTGGGGATATAGAGGTGCTGTCTTTCTCGTTATTATGAGCTTACCGTTTCTTTGGAGTTGGGCCCATCAATTTAAGGGAGATTGGCATGGCATGCGTGCCTTTAGTTCTTATTGGGTATGGAATCCCGGTTTTTATTCACTGCTACACCGTCTTTTTGGTCTTGCAAGCTCTCAGGCGCGTGTCCTAACCACTTATGGGTACGGTCTTTATCTTATCTGGCTTGCTATCATGATCCTGCGGTGTGTGTGGCGTCAAAAATGGATCATTACCAATCGCCAAATTATGCAGGCGGCAGTTGGCATTTTCGCTGGGCTTTTGTTTTTTACGCCAGTTTATAATCCATGGTATTGTATTTGGATGCTAATACCGTCCTTACTTTTAGGTCTACGCCTACCTATTATATATGCATTCTTTAGTTGTTTTTCCTACGCTTTTTATGGTGTTGATGAAGTTTGGCTACCCCTGGGTGAGTTAATGACTCACCTTTGGTTTTTTCCGCTCTTATGGGAATTGAGACGTCATGTTGGCACTCGTTAATTTATTGATAATTTCCTTTTTAGCGGGGTCCTTTATTCCTTTAGGTTCTGAGGCCTATTTATTATATCTGCAATCCGTTGGGCATTCTCTCTCTTGGATTTTAGTTATCGCGACACTTGGTAATACTTTAGGTGGAATGACTTGTTATTTGTTGGCGAAATACAAAGGCAGGGCGGTTACTCTTAAATTTTTACGATTTGATCAGGAGCGGTTGGACCTATGGGAAAAGCGTTTGTCGGGGCGAGGGGAGTGGTTGTCATTTTTTTGTTGGTTACCATTTGTGGGGGAATTCATTGCGGCGGTTTGTGGCCTTTTGCAGTTACGGGCCTCTTATATTTTTCTTTATATGTTTTTTGGGAAATTATTTCGATACGGCCTATTATTAAATATCGTGGACTCCTTTTTATAATACCCTCCTAGTGACTTAAAGGGGGCAGCTCTTGATTTCTTCAATCACACTGCTATTGCTAACAATGGTACAGTTTATGCAGTGAAAAAGTGGTATTTTACCATCATTGTTATCGGTTAATAGGATTAGATCAATACTCCTCGCTAGGTTCCTGATAATTTAAAGAATGCCTCATTGTTATGGCAGTTTTTATTGATAATTTTCAATAGGGAACGCTTTAAAAAAAAGAATTTTCCCATTTAAAATAAGGGGGTTATAAGTCATTATGGCGGAATATAAAAAAACGCCGCTCAAAGGAGTATGATCACTATTGTACATGCCATTATACTAAATAAAATAAAAAGATTGTTCTTAATAAGCATTTAGCAAAATTTAATAGGGAGTACAAAGGTGAAAACCATACTTTATTTACTACTAGCATTTCTTTCATCTAGTCTGTATGCATTGAGTCCCAGTCACTCTGTCGTCCGGAGTGGACACATTGATGGCAGTGTCGCAGACCTTTTAGCTAAAGACGACGCCAAATATTTGACCCTGCATACGACCAAAAGAAAAGGCGTTGGCGTAATTGATTTTTACTTCCAGTCTAATAAAGACTTGAGAGTGCCAATCGTCAATATTAAGTTTAAAGTATTAGATCAAAACTCTTATAGAATTAAAGTTCGTAAAGGACGTTCTTGGGAAGCGGTTGCAGACTTAAGAGCTTTTTCTAGTGGTAAATTTCACGATGCTCAATTTAAACTGGCCGGGCCTCTCAATGACTATTTAAGTTCTAAGGGAACGTTAAGGCTCCAAGTTTATTCGAGGAGAAATGCCAGTAATATCATTTTTGATTATCTGAATCTTTCATTTCAAACACAAGAATCAACAGAGGTACCTGCACCAGCACCAGAACCAGAACCAGCACCATCTGATAATGGCTACCTTTCTTCAATTTTCATTCAATCGGGTAGTATGAATTCATATACAGATGCTGCAGGAGTTGTTTGGCAATCTGATCGTTATGTTTCTGGAGGTGACATTGTTGATAGAGGGGCTTCTGTTGCAATTGAAAATACGAATAGTGATCGCTTATACCAAACAGAAAGGTGGGGGCCGTCTCAGTATAAAGTTCCTGTTGAAAATGGAACATATACCGTAAAACTACACTTTGCTGAGACTAATCAATATTATTTTGCTGGCAAAAGAGTTTTTGGTGTTAATGTTGAAAATAAGTCTCTTTCAAACATTGATGTATTTAGTGAGGCAGGTGGATTATACAAAGCTATCATTAAAACCATAAGTGAAGTTTCAGTAAATGACAGTACACTTAACATCGATTTTATCGGAGGTCTTGATAATCCTATCATTAATGCAATTGAGATCCATAAGACGTCAGAGACTCCTCTAGATCCTAGTGTGACGACGGAATCACCGGCCCCAGCACCTGAAGTGGCGCCTACCGTCCCACAAAACCTAGTTTCATCAAATATTACTTACAGTTCTGTTATGCTTTCTTTTAGTGCATCCAGTGATAGTGATGGTATATTAGGCTATAAGGTTTATAGAGATGGGTCGTATTTGGCAACAAGTACAGCGACGACATATACAGACACCGGCCTTCGTGCTTCTACCACTTATACATATGCGGTTAGAGCATTGGATAATAAATCAAATGAGTCAGGTCTATCGAGTACAATAACAGTTAAGACTTTATCTGCTCCAACTCAGTCCGGGGCCCTGTTACCTCCATATCTACCTTTACCGTTGTATTCAAAAGATAGTGTTTGGAACACACCCATTCCAGCAAATCCCGCAATCGATCCAGACTCTGGCGCGATGGTTCAGGCATTAGTTAAGGCCACGCGCGAAACTTATGATCCGATATTAAACATGCGTACATGGTCAGTCCCTGTGTATGTTGCAGATGCAAAAACACCTCGCTATGATGTCGCGATTACTGGTTCTAATACGAAGTACGGTTTTCAAGCGATGGTCAATGTTCCTATCCCTAGTAATGCTAAGCCAGATCCGCAGAGGGATGGGCATATGGTGATTATGGATATCTCAACAGGTTATGAGTATGATTTTTGGCAGGCCAAAAAACATGCCGATGGTTCTTGGAGTACTTCTTGGGGGAACCGTATTGCCTTAGATAGTAATGGTATATTTCCTACCGGATCCGGTGCTAAAGCATCAGGGTTTGCCGCAATGGCAGGAATCATTTGGCCAGAAGAGTTTAAGCAAGGCCGTATTGACCATGCTCTTTTTATGGCATTACCGATAGCTGCCGCTGGTGGGTTTGTTCCTCCTGCGACGGCCAGTGATGGATGGGTCACGACACCTGGAGCGATCCCAGAGGGAGCTCACTTACAGCTCGATCCAAACTTAGACTTGAGTAAGTTTAATATGACTTCTTATGAGCGTATCATCGCTAAGGCATTACAACAATACGGTGCCTATGTTGGTGACTATAGTGGAGCTGTTTCGCTTTACGCTATAAATCCTCAAAGTTGGCCAACAGATCCATATCCAGCAGAGATGTTTCCAAGCTCTTTGAATTATCTCAAGGGGATCCCATGGGAACATATGCGTATCCTTAAGTTTCCTAAAGAGCCAGGCTGGGGCCCCACGGGGGTAGCTGATTTCTCGATCTATAGAATGGCAAATTAATTAAATTTAAATTCGAATGGCGACTTATTATTTAAGTCGCCATTTTGAGGGTAGAAGTAGGGGAAGTTTAGCTTTTTAAACTAAATTGTCGAAAAATACCTCGGCAATGAATGAAGTAGATAAATCCCTTTGTGTCTTAGTTAAAAAAAGAATGTTTTTTGACAAGATAATAGGACGTATAAAAATAATTACCCCGCTTGGGAACAGCTTGCGCCACCTAAAACACAGAACTGGGCACAGAATTGATGGTTGAGGAAAACTTGTTGTTTGGCCTCTTCTAATGTTTGTCCCATGTTGAATTGGGGGTCATAGGCCAAAAGAGTACAGGCCTGAACTTGCGCTTGACCGCTTTCTTTGGGGACGACTATCATCCGCTCATGGGCACACATCTGCATCTGTGGTGTTTTGCCAAGAATATCCCAGCAATCGACACTAATTTCTGGGACTTCTTTTTTTAAATCCATTTCTGGAAAGATCACTAAATGGTCATTATCCATTGGGAGTTGAATATCATGTTCAAGGAGTAGTTGATGATATTTTTGTTGTTCAATTTGGAGACTTTCCTCTTTTAAGGAACGCCCCGCAATCGATAGTGAGATTCCCTGGTCAAATAATAGCTTTGTGGCCTTCAAGGTACTTTTAAAAGTTCCTGCACCTCGTTCTTTTTCATGTAATTCTTGGGTATAGTGATCAAGAGATACCCTTAGTTTTAATTGCCCTGGGAAGTCTCGGTCGAGTCGTAAGATATCATCGTGGACCCGTTTAATCACTCGGTGAGCATTGGTCAGCACCAGGCAATGAAAACCCTGCTCTAAGCAGGCATGAAGAATGGGAATCATTTGGGGGTTTAGAAATGGCTCTCCCCCGGTAAAACCTATTTTTTGACAATTGCTCTCTTCATTTTTTAATTCTTTGAGAAAAGGTAAGACATCTTCTATCGTTAAATATTGAAGGCGATCATTTGTGGGTGATGATTCGATATAGCAGTGCTGACAAGAAAGATTACACTGGGTTCCCGTATTAAACCATAGGGTTTGATAGCCATCAAAAGGTACGAAGGCACGTTGCTCACCTTTTGCTGTTATTAATGGGTTGGTAAATTTATTATCGTTCATTAAGGTTCCAATCATAATGATTATATATAACCTCGAATTTTTTGTCTTTAATCATGGCGCTGACTTTTGGATCATCACTCATGATTCCTGCAATATAATTTTCAACACTGCCAAATTTTTTGATGAAATCCCCACCATACCATTTAAAGATTTTACTTAAATACAAAGTTTTTTTCTGTACATCGAGGCGGTTCTTCTTAGAGTCTAATAAAAAGTTTTTTGCAGCTTGTGTTAATTGGTGTTCGAGAGTTTTGCCCCGATAGGCCCGCGGCATAAGTGGAGGACAACCGATACTCGCGCATACCACCGCAAAATGAATTCGTGGTTCCTTAAAGTTTTTGCGGATCATGTCATGTTCAATATTGTCTAAGTTTCTTTGTTCCCCGAGGAGGGTGAAAAACTTAATTTTCCAGCTATTTTTAAAGAGGTGACCAATATCTTTAATACTTTTGACAGGGTAATTATTGAGTATGAGTTTAATAGTAAAAGCATTATAGGCATTGATGAGAAACGCTAATTTATCGTCCTTAGAAAATTTTTGGTACTCATTAGCGCTTACCTGGGACAAAGATAATAAATATTGGTCAAAGGTCTGGGATTCCTTATTCAGACTTTTATAGTTGACATAGGTTTGGGGGCCATCAACAACGACGTGTTTTTGAAGAATTTGATGATAGCTTTGATGAGTGTGATCAAAGGCCCAAAGGGAAGTCATCCAAAAGGTAAGAATAAGGAATAGGATTTTCATTAGCAGCAAGCTCCTGTCTCCGGGGTGGAGGTATTTCCAGTATTAAATGGGGCAGCACCACCACAGCCTTCAAAAATACCGTAATGGGTTTCCTGGTCACCGTAAAAGGTAAAGTGATTTTTAAAGCGAGTGGCCGCCAACATATCAAAGGTATTGCCACAGACTGATATAACTTTGCCCTTTTCAAAAAGGTGGTGATCATCTAACTCAAAGGCATTAGGGCATTCTTTTAAAGTGCCCTTGTATGCCACTGCTTGCCCGTAGTCTTCACAATCAGACTCTAGGGAATTTATTTTATAAAGGCGGTAGGTGACGGAATAAAACTTAATACTGCCCACCTTTTTTTCTATTTCTTTATTTTCGATGGTGATGGGAATGGACTTAATTGTGCGTGGATCGATAAAACCAACCTTTTTTGCCAATGTTAAAAAATCATTCCAATAAAGTGCGCCACTGAGGCATTCACCGTAGAGAACTGGGTCGTCGATTAAATGCTTGGGGATGCGTCGGTCAGCATAGACATCACTGAAATATAACTCTCCGCCTTCTTTGAGGACACGATAAGTTTCTCTTAAAACAGCTTCTTTATCTTTGGCCAAATTGATAACACAATTTGAAACGGCGACATCAAAGGACTCGTCCTTTAGGCCACATTGGTCGAGGTGTTCGATATGGCCATGAATGAACTCGGTATTGCTCTCTCCATGCCCAAAGGTTGTTGCGTGATAATCTTGGTGGCGGCGAGCGACGTCCAATTGTTCGGGGGTCATATCTACGCCAACCACTTTGCCTTTTTCTCCGACTAATTTAGAGAGGATATAGGCATCACGGCCAGAGCCCGAACCCAGGTCTAAAACGGCGAGTCCGTCCAGATTTTCAGGGATCGCCAGGCCACAGCCATAATATTTACTATGAACTTCGTCATGGATCTGGGCCATCGCCTTTTTTATATGGTCGGGAAATGACTGAACAGTGCAACAAGCGTTGGTTTTTAAATCAGTCGACGTTTGTAAAGTTTTTCCGTAATAATCTTGCACCTCTTGGTGAAGCCCTTTTTTACCGCTCACTAAGTTTCTCCTCTTTAATCTATGGGTGTCAGCATTATAAATATTGTGACAAAAAATCATGATACCCGTTTACAAAATGCCACTACAAGGAAAAAATAAGGCCATGACGAAAGAGAATTTTTCGAGTCCAGAGTTTATAGATCGCTTAAAAAATAATGGGCACCAGGCCATTTCGCAAGTGGTGCACGCCTATACCGGCCAATTATTGCGGGCGGCCTATGGCCAGGGACTTGACTCGGTAAAGGCCGAGGAAGTGGTCCAAAATACATGGGTCACCTTTTTTGAAGTGGTTAAGCGTTTTGAGGGACGTAGTCATATCCGCACATTCCTGTTTGGCATTTTTTACAATAAAGTGAGCGAAGGTTGGCGCAAAGACAGACAATTCGAAAAAATGGATCCTATTGATGAAGTGGTGGAAAGTCGTTTCGATCAAAATGGCCATTGGCGCAGAGATGAAATGGACCCTCGTGATTTATCTGAGCAAAAGGAACTATTTGAAATAATAGAGAAGTGTACCGAAAAGCTACCTCCTAATCAGCGAATGGCGCTAAGCTTAAAATTAGTCCACGGAGAAGGGCCCAATCAAATTTGTGACATTTTAGGTGTCACGTCTGCTAATTTGAGGCAACTTATATTTAGAGGAAAAAATCGTGTCCGTGAATGTGTTGAAGGCCAATATCGTCAGGGGGATCTTTGAAGAATTGGATGAACTTAATAATATTATCATGTAAGCGTATTACTGAATTATCATGCAGTGAGGAAAATCTCAATCAACTTGATAGTTGGCGTTTGGCGCTTCATCTTGTGATTTGTAAGGCCTGTAAGGCCTATCATCAACAAATGCGATTAATCCGTCTGCATATGAAAGCAAACCTTGAAAAAAAATCTCAGGTCGATCCACAGCAAGTCGAATTATTAGAAAAGGAAATTCTTAAGAAGTTTAAAGACGGTTTAAATTAACTTTGTGGCCATGAATTAAAAGGCCATCCCGATAATGCTCGCAATGGCCATCTTTTTTCAATTGGATAATCCCTCTAGTTAATTGTGTAGGGTCAACGACCCGCCCTGATAAAGACGGAATACCACTTTTTGGCCTCAGTGCTAAACTCTTATATCCACCATAAAGTTCATTTAATAAATCAAAATCGTCATTGCCTAAAACTCGAATTGTCTCATCAGTCCCTAAAAAGGGAAACATCACTGAATCTGTTGAAAAATCATAGACGTGACCAAGACCAATAAAATGACCTAATTCATGGACTAGAACAGATTGGATATCGTAATTAATCATATCATTAGGATCATTGCTATAGGTATGATCCCGGCCGTTAATAATAATATCGGCGTGGACTAATTCAATGTACTGGCCAAGGTCGCTACTAAAACGAGGCAGGCCATAATATTGAGTGATCGCCAGAGCATCAGGGGACAAATCATCATACCAAGAGTTCATATAATAAACGCCCATTTCTCCATCATAAAATTGGTCAAGCCCTCTATTAAGATTGAGGCCTGAACTAGCGAGTGTTTCAGAGATAAAGGTCAGGGCCGGCAGTTTTTTATTCCATTGTTGGACTGGATTTAAAATTTCTGATTTCGGAAATAGGGCAGTAAAGCTTGGGTGCACTAAGAGGTTGAGTGGTGTCGATTGAATCGATGCCGGCCAACGCGCTTTAAAGTCGTCCATTAACTCAAAGGGGATATTAATACCCTTTTTGCGAACTTCTTCCTCTTGCATGGGTCCGCAGGAGCAAATAATGAGACTGATTAAAATGATTAGGTAATGCAAAAAACCCTCCATTGCTAGAGGGCTTATCGGTCATTTTTTAAAATTGATGAGCTGTCAGGCGCTTAGGCATTGGCCTTTTTATGATCTGCCATAAATTGGTCAAGGCCTTTACTTGTCAAAGGGTGCTTGAAAAGTGATTCAATCACCTTATAAGGCATAGTTCCCACATCGGCACCAACGAGGGCCGCATCGCGAACATGTTGAGCATGGCGAATAGAGGCAGCAAGAATCTTGGTCATATAACCATAATTATCATATACTATTCTAATTTCCTCAATTAACTGCATACCGTCATGACCGATATCATCGAGACGGCCAATGAACGGGGAAATATAAGTCGCGCCAGCTTTAGCGGCGAGAAGAGCTTGGTTGGAGGAAAAACATAAGGTCACGTTAGTTTTGATACCTTCACTACTTAAGATTTTACAGGTCCCAATGCCCGCTTCAGTCAGTGGTAATTTGATCACAATATTATCGTGGATCTTAGCGAGAGTATGAGCTTCACTGAGCATACCTTCTTGCTCTAGGGCGATCACTTCCGCAGAGATTGGGCCGTTAATGAGGCCAGCAATCTCTTTAATGACCTCTTCTTGAGTCCGGCCGGACTTGGCAATAAGTGAAGGGTTGGTGGTGACGCCATCAACAATTCCCCATTTTAATGATTGTTTAATTTCGTCAACAATTCCTGTATCGATAAAAAATTCCATTTATGACTCCTTAAATTGAGCTATTAAATTAACGGCCTTGCTACTGTCGGACAAGTTTTCCTCTAACATTTTTTAATGTAAAAAAGGATAATAACGGTATGCGTCTATTAACCATTGGATTTATTCTTCTTTCCTTAAGCTCAAGTTCCTGGGGACGACCCAAAAAGGAAGGGGTTTTAAATGAAAGCTCGCAAGGAGAATATGTTGATAGTTTTTATGACCCCAAGGCCGATTATTCTCACTTTAATTTACGAGTGACAGACCGCGATACGAGCGGCATGATTCTCAAAGCGCGCTCCGAACAAAAAAATATTAAATTTTTCAAGTCTGGTGACCTTGTTGAATTTCGATTTCATAATAAAAAGGGGGGGTTTTGCCAGGCCCGTATTCGGGGGGTGGAGAAGGATTATATCGTCCTCTATGTCGTGGATTGGTACGCCTGTAAAGAACAATCACATTATTTTCGCCGAGGGGCCTTAATGCAAGGGCGTTCTCTCAAATTGGCGGAGCGGGTACGAGAGGCCGCCCAAGTGAGATTGGTTTTAATTAAAAGACGACGTAGTTTTTTGCGGCAATTAAATGATGTAAACCATTTTCTTTGGTCTCATAATCAAGAGCGACTCGACATTGCGAGTAAGTACGATGAAGAAATTCAGGCCTTAGAAAAGGCCAAAGATCGCGCTATTGAGATGCTACA
Organism: Bacteriovoracaceae bacterium; assembly: GCA_041586955.1. Classification (GTDB taxonomy): domain Bacteria; phylum Bdellovibrionota; class Bacteriovoracia; order Bacteriovoracales; family Bacteriovoracaceae; genus JBFGZE01. Next base: position 12,864 of record JBFGZE010000033.1, on the reverse strand, counting down.
AAACCGTAAAAAAGATTCTATTAATCTTCAACAGGAATTAAATTTCAGACTCGATCATCTGGCCAAGGAAATTGACTATTACCGTATTGAAACACATGATAGAGGTTTTGACCGTTTCTCTAAGGACCATCATTTAGGAATCCCTGTCGCCACAAGGCCTCCTAAAATGAAATACAAAGACTAATGAATTCATTAATTGCCGATTGTCTCGATCTACTTAGCGGGCAGTCCTATTTTCAATCCTATTTACAATTGACAAAAGAGCAATGGGTTTTACCAGGGAGCTCAATAGACTTAAGTCCGGTGGAGAACATTTATTTATTGGGTTTGGGTAAGTCGGCACCCGGTCAAGTATATCATTTTTTTCAAGAATGGAATCGACATAGTACTCATCAAATACAAAATGATCATTGTTTAACTCTTACTAAAGAAGAGAGATTAGATTTCGGGCCAATAGGAAAGGTTCTTAAGGGCAACCATCCTTATCCTGGGGATTTAAGCCTAAGGGCCAGTCAAGAGGTTATGGACTGGGGGATGAGTATTGGGGATCGCGATATGGTCATCGTTTTAATTTCAGGCGGTACATCAGCACTATTATGTTGGCCCAGGGCAGGACTTGATTTAAATAATTTGGCCAGGGAAATGAAAGAGCACATGAATAATGGCATGAGCATCATGGAGCTAAACCGTTGGCGTCAAAGCTGGGACCAATTAAAAAATGGTGGCCTTTTACCCTTTTTGAAGGGGAAACTAATCGTCAATCTTATGACGAATGATATTCCATCCGGTCAATTTGAAATGGTGGGCAGTGGCCCGACAATTAACCCTGAGGATGAACGGGTAAAATCTTTTTGTCTATACGATACAAATATTTTTTCCTTGGAGTTAAAAAAGCGAGGGCATGATATTAATTGGTATCAAATGCCATCTGAAACAAAGGGGTCACAGGCCATTGCTCGCGTCAAGGAATTATGTCTAGGCCCGAGTGCAGGGATTTTTGGTCTGTCCGGAGAGTTTCCATTTATTTTAAGTGGACATCAAGGGCGTGGTGGTCGGGCCTCTCATTTTCTTTGTACCTTGGCGTGGGAATTAGGGATTGATTGGTTTGAGAAAAATAATGGAATTCTTTGCTCCATTCCTTCTGATGGCGATGATGGCCCAAGTGGTGGCCATGGAGGCCGCATTGATTATAATATAATTAAAAAAGGTTATGAATACTTAGAGGAGGCGATTCTCCAAAATGACACCCTAACATGGCTTGAAAATATGGGAGCGCAAAATAGCGCCTTCAATAGCTCTTTTAATATAATGGACTTACATTTTATATGGAAGGATAGAAAATGAATGATTTTGATGATGAGGAATTGATTTCTTTTATTGAAGAGGCCGAGGGGATTTGTAATGAAATGGAGCAGGCCTTGGACAATGTTGAAAATGGCCTGGATGAGGAAATATTCCTCGAACAATATGGCCAATTGATTGATCGTATCTATGGTACTTGTAGTATTTTGGGTTATTCTAAATTAGGTATTATTTGTGAGCTCGGTAAATTAATCGGATATAAGGCCTCTCAGCATAAGGATATGGCCTTGCGAGCTATTATTGTCGCTGTACTGTTTGATACGGTCGATGTGGTTCGGGCGCAATTAAAAAATTTACAAGGGGCAAAGGCGCCCATTAATATGACCGTGTTCATTGGCCGTCTTGAATGGTTGTCTGAAAAATTAAAATCAGTGGAGCGTGCTTCAATGGCGGTGACTCCTAAGGCCCCTGGCGAGTTGGATAATTTAATTAAAAAACTAGATGAAACTTAAAATTGATCTGTCGTTAAGAGTACCAAGGTACAGGCCTTCTCAAAGGGCAAATGATTATTTTTTAAAAACGCTTCCAGTTCTTGATCCTCTGTTCCTGGATTGAGTATGACCCGGCTGGGGTTCAATGCTTTTATTTGTTCCTTGAGAGAGAGAGAAATCGCTGGTTTGACATAAATGGTAAGAGTGTCAATATCTTTTAGAGAGGAGAGGTCATGGTAGACCTCTTGCCCCTCTATTTCATGATAATTAGGGGAGATCAGAACTGGTTCATGGCCGTGATCCTTAAGCATATGAAAGGCCTTATAGCTATAGCGATCGATTTTATCTGAAGCCCCCAGAATAGCAACTCGTTCCTTCATATGTCTTTGTGTTGTCATCACCATTTCCTTTTTTAATTATGTTTAATCGTGACTTTATTATTATTCATCTGTTTGATGGTTTCTTATCACTGATCTATTCTTAGCTTATCTCGCGGCATTGCCGGCCTTTTTAAAGAAGGCCACGAGTAATAAAAAAGAGAATGACATACATCAGATATTTTATTGAGCAACGTGGATGCTTCTTTTTGGCAACCTTACTATAGCATGTATGGTGGAAACTATAGGGCCTTTTATTTAAAAAATGGGTAGGTATATTTATCCCGATTCGACTAGATCTTCTCTCATTACTACGCATATTCCTAAGGGGCGTTTTTAAATGAGGTTACTTAGTTTAAGCATTTTTCGAAATTGAGTGAGTAGTTTTAAATTATATTTACCAACTTCATCTATCATAAATTGCTTGATGGCATCCCCACGACTAAGGTTGAGAGTCATAATTTTTTTATCATAAGCATTGACGATACTGAGGATTTCTTCATCCAATTCAAGTTTTTTTAATTTTAAAGGACCTTCACCGTAAAGATTTTCTTCATGCCTTTGAATAAGGCGCAAAATATCCTCATCGATATAAGCTTTATCTTGCAAAAGATCTTGGGCAATAAGGACATGCTGGGCGTAAGATTTTTTATCCTTTAGATCAAACTCGGTTTTACTTTTGGTAAATAGTTCAAAACTACTTTCTAATTGCTTATGGCCAATATCGTGAAGGAGAGCGGCGATAGAGAGGTCGTCTAATTGCTTTTGTTCCAGTCCGAGCATTTTACCTAAAGTAATCGAAAGGGCACAAACATTTAATGAATGGGCCAAAAGCATACCATCATGTGATGTCTCTCCAAATAAACTGCCCAGCGCCTGTGGGTCATTGATAATAAACTCTCGTATTTTTTGCGCCATTTTGGCCACTGAATTATAGCATTTTTGAGAATGGGGGTTGGCCATGGCATTTTCCACGGCAGTTGTTGTTGCGCCCTCTATTACCGCTGCTTTATCTTCAGTTGAGACATTGGGGTCGCTAAGAGTGTTATTTAATAATTGATCTAAATAGTCTTGGTACTCGCGTTCTTGGCTATCAAGAATGTAAAACTTAGCAATACGTTGTTGTTTTAATTTAAGTAAGGTTTCCTTTGCTAATCCCTTTCCCGCCTCATTGTAAAGTATATATTGCTCCTTAAAGAGAATATGAACTCCAAATGGGATAGGATGCTCTGCTCTCAACGTTGAAATACGAAATGGAATATAACCCATAAAACTGTGCCTCCTGATCTTTCATTTTAATCGAAAATGATCAGGGAGAGAAAAAAATAATACAGTCAATAAATTTAGTTTTCTCGTAAATCTCCCTTATAGATGAACAGGTTTTGGTGTTTTTTATAAAGACCAAGATCATAGCTCGGAGAAACCCCAAGCCACTCTCGAATTAGCCCATCGGGATTATTTTCGTGGAGCCAACGGAAAATGCAGGCCTGGCGGAGAGATTTTGGGGTCAATTGGATATTTAATTGTTTACGATAATCCTCAAAAACCAACTCTAGGCCACGAGGGGAGAGTCCTCCTGAAAGAATCCGGTAGGGGTTGGCATTGAAGAAGGGTGAATCAAACTCCACTTTGTCTCTTAGTTTTTGTTTGTCTAAGGCCTCCCGGTAGGGCAGGTAGACATCATCAAAGCCCGGAAGAAGAGGAATGGTATAGGGGTCTTTTTTATTAGGGGCAACCATAACACGATTTTCCCGGTTAAAGAAAATATGCTCGGCCTTCAACTTGGCGAGATCAGAGACTTTGAGTCCACTACCATAAATAAGAATGAAAATAACTTGATTGCGGCGGGCAATGAGTTGGGCAAGACCTGTTTCCTCTGCTACCTGTTTATTAAAGAAATTCCACGCCACTCTCAGGTCGCCAAAAGGAGTGGGCCTAGGAACGTCGAGGAATTTAGGACTAGTGGGGATCTCCCTCACAGGATTTTTGCTAAATGCCTGTTCTTCCACCAAGAAGTCAAAAAACAAGCGCAGGGTTTGCACCCGACGGCGACGGGAGTTATCTGATTTATAGCGGTTATCCAGGTATTCACCATAGATCTTAATCTGCGGGGTGCCGAAATCACTCATATCTAAGTGATCTTGCTCACTCAATAAGAATTGTTTAAAGCAGCTTAGGTCCGTTTGGTAGTTCTTGACGGTATTGAGGCTAAGGCCTCGGGCCTTCAGGCGGTCAATGAATTGTTTTTCCCAACGAAGGAGTGCCTGTTCGCCTTCCTGTCTAATAGTCATACAAAGATCCCCTTTTTTTTCACGGCCTGGCCACCTGTCTTGCATTGGGCGAGGTTTTCTGTTAGTTTTTGCCCAACATTTGAATAGTAGTGAGTGATATGGACCAGACGACCTTGAAGACTTCCCAAGAGGATAATATATCTTGGGCATTGATGAAGTGGTATAAGACTTCCAATAGGGAAGAGCTTATCCAGGATTTCCTTCAAGTGATCGAAAAAAGTCCGTTTAATTCTCTGCTAAACTATACCTTTAAAGATCCCGAATTGCTATTAATGGTCTTTTCTCATCGATCGGCCTTACACGAAGCTCCAAATTTGGGCCTTGCCTCTAACGAACGCCTTGAGTTTTTAGGTGATTCCATTTTACAATTACACATCTCCCAAGTACTTTTTCAGCAATTTCCTACTTTACCAGAAGGGGAGTTAAGCCGTTTACGCTCGGCCTTGGTTAATTCTCAAATGCTCTCCTTATTAGGGCGATTATGTCACCTAGATGAGCTTATCCTGGTGGGTAAGGGCGTGCTTCAGTTGGATTCCTCAAAATGGGATTCATTGATTAGTGATACCTACGAAGCCTTATTAGGCGCCCTTTTATTGGAAGGTAGTGCTGAGCTCGCAGGAAAATTTATCAAGCGCTCTATCCATCTTTATGAGGAATATTCAGGATCTTCTTTTTATTCCCTTTCCCATTTGCAAACCGTTGACCAAAAAGGCCGTTTGCAAGAATGGTGCGTCAGTCAATTTAAAAGTATGCCGATTTATGAATGTCAGGAAATCGACCAAGGTCACTTTAAAGTGACCCTCAAAGTGGGCCCTGATTATAGCAATAGCCTAGAGGGGAATTCTAAAAAGGGCCTACAAAAAGAATTGGCAAGCAACGCCGTTAAAGAATTAAAGATAGATTACAAATAAATATTTGAAACAAGAATGCCATTAACTTTATTTAGTAGACGAGGATTTATTTATGTTAATTGAAGACCAACACCCACATAATCGCTCCATTACCGTTTCTGTGTTAGGTGCACCCAATGTGGGAAAAAGCTCTCTTGTGAATTATCTTTTGGGAACAGATCTAACTGTTGTGACCCATCGGCCACAAACCACACGTAATAAGATCCATTGCGTTTTGAGTATTGATCGCACCGAAATTATTCTCGTTGATACTCCAGGGCTTCATCGCTCGAATCAAGAATTTAACAAGCGTCTTAACGAACAAGCACGAGAAGGAGCTGTCGGCGCGGATTTAAATTTATTATTAATCAATTTAGCGCGTGATATTGTTCCTCAATTAATGAACTTTAAAGAGCAGTTTGAAGGTGAATTGTCGAAAACGTGGTTGGTCTTTTCTAAATCTGATATGGTGGAAAATGCTGTCGACTTACCTTTAGATGAAGTGATGGTTACGGCAAAGGAGATTTTTCCTTCAATTGAGCGTTACTTTGTGGTGTCATCAAAGACAGGTGACTTAGTCCATGAGCTGACGGGTGCTCTTTGTGATGAGGCCCCAAATAAAAGGCATCGTTACCCTAATGGCGAAATTTCTAATAAGAGTGAGCGTTTTTTTGCCACAGAATATATACGTGAACAGGCCTTTGAATTATTAAAAGATGAAATACCTTATGAGATTGCTGTTGTTCTTGAAGAGTTTACCGATAGCGAAAATCCAAAAAAAGAAGGCGAATATTGTTCAAAAATATCTGCTTCTATCTTGGTCAACCGTCCTAGTCAACGGGCCATCGTGGTTGGATCTAAAGGTTCCATGATTAAAGAAATAGGAACACGGTCTCGCCGTAAGATTGAGGCCTTAGTGGGACGCGATGTGCATTTGAATTTGCACGTTAAAGTTTCTCCTAAATGGTTTAAGAATAATTTTGTATTAGAAGAAATAGGCCTACCACGAGCGACAAATTCGAATCGTGTTTGGCGTTCACGATAAAAGGGGGGACCAGATGGTCAATAGACATATGGTCATTTCTCTCATTGGTCGACCCAATGTTGGGAAAAGTTCAGTATTTAATTGCTTAATGAGAAAACAAAATAAGGCCTTGACTCATAATGTTCCTGGCGTCACTCGTGATCGTCATTATGGCCTGGCCAAAATTGATGAATTGGCCAATGAGCCTGTTACGAGCTGTATCCTAGTGGATACCGGAGGCTTTTACCCGCAAAAAGTCGAGGATCAGGGGAAAAGCTTTTTCAATGAAATGATTGGCCATGCCCATATGGCAATCGCCGAAAGTGACTTAGTACTTTTCACCGTTGATGTTCGTGAAGGGATTTTGCCATTTGATTATTCCATAATGGAGTATCTCAGGTCTGCCAAAAAGCCTTTTTGGGTGGTGGTCAATAAATTTGATACCGAAAAACAAAGAGGGGATGAAGCTGAGTTTTGGGGTCTCGGTATTAATGAGAATCAGATGTTTTTAACCTCTGCTGCTCATGGTGTGGGGATCACCACTTTAAGAGAAGAATTGCATCGAGAAATCCTGGCCTTTAATAACCGCAATGAGGCCGGACCTGGGCTTTCTAAAGGCGTCACTCCACGCAGTGATGTTGTTGGTAAGTTGGCCTTGATTGGTGCTCCTAATGCTGGGAAGTCAACTCTTCTCAATGAATTGTTGGGAGCGGAGCGAGCGCTCGTTAGTAATATTGCTGGTACCACTGTTGATCCGATAGAAGGCTATGTTGATTTTTATTTCGGACCTGATTCTGAAATTTTTGAAAAGGCCAAGGGTCAATCCTACCGGCATGATCAAATTTTATTCCAACAATATGATGATTTCCGAAAAAATAATCCCGATCTCTTTAATGAAATGCGAAATCAGCAAGAATTTCTTGGTGATGCACAAGAGGATTTGGACTGGGAAATTGATGAGCATGATGCAGGGGCAGGCCTTGAAGATGATCAACAGACAAATGATAATCGTCTAATGGAACAGGCCTTTTCTCTGGATAATGATGAAAATGATGACGACCAGGAGACGATAGCAACAGCTCCTAACGAAGAGGAAAAGTCCGCCGGTAATTATTGGCGCTCATTACACTTCATCGACACGGCCGGGATTCGCCGTAAAAGTTCAACCAAGGATTTTATTGAAACCCATTCGGTTTACCGCTCTTTGCGTTGTATTACTGAATCTGACGTGGTTCTGCTTTTGGCAGATGCGACGAAAGGTATTGGCCATCAAGACCGCCGTCTGGTGGATATTGCGCTTGAGAAAGGGAAGTCAGTCATTCTTGTTCTCAACAAAATGGACTTAAAAAATAAAGACTTTAAAAATGATAAAGAAAGAAAAAAATGGGTTGATGATTTAAGGCGAGATATTCCTTGGTTAGATTATTGCGATATTATTCCGATCAGCGCTAAAATGGGGAAAGGGCTTAAACCTTTAAGAGAGTCGATTAAAAGAACACTTCTCTCACGTAAGCGCGCTCTTCCAACAGGTGAAGTTAATCGCCTCATATATGAAATGATTGACCGCAATCCTATTGTCGCTAAAGGCGGTGGGAGTAAAAGATTTAAAGTGAAGTATGCATCCATGATTAAATCTGGGCCACCAACCTTTCTTCTTTTTTCCAATCGTTCAAAGGGGATTCCAGACCATTATAAGCGTTATTTAAAAAACGGTATCCGCCGGCATTTTGAATTGGCCAATTGTCCGATTCACCTGATCTTGCGTACAGGCGCTGATTTGGAAAATCGTATGAAAAAGATTGGAACGAGCACAAATGCTTAAGCTCAATTGTTTAATATTAAAGGCCTCTGACGAGGTCTTTAATTTAATGGTTGATAAAATAACCTAATAAGCGGTGCTTCTCCGCTAGGTGAAAATTTTTTCTGGTCAGCAAAATTCGTTTTGTATAAATATATTTTTCTATGGGTTTATTTTTTAATAAATGAATGGCCTGGGTCACCGCTTGATGGCCTAGGCCTTCAGGATCTTGTAAAAGAATAGCTTTGATATAATCATTAAGGAATGCTTGATAGATAGTTTGATTAATGTCAAAACCCATGAGAATGATATCTTTACGGTCGGCCTTTTCGAACGCCAGTGCGGCACCCTCTAATGTCGATTCATTAGGAGCAAAAATCCCTTTAATTTGGGGTCTAGTTTTTAAATTTTCTAAAGTGAGGTGAAATGGTTTTCCGACACTCTGTCCTGCTTGAACCTCCGAAATGATAATAAGATTTTTTGGAGAGTCTTTTAGCGCCTTAATAAACCCTAGGATTCGTTTTTTGGTAGATGAATTATTTTTATTATGATGGATGATCATGACTTTTCCGTTTTTGGGCATTTGACTGGCAAAGTATTGGCCTATTTTATATCCGGCCTTGAGATTATCTGTACCTACAAAGGAATGGTATACTTTTTCATCTAAATCAGAATCAAAAATGACAACCTTTTTACCTTGTTCGATGAATTTTGTGACAGGTTCGATTAGTAATTTGGAGTGACTAGGAGCAAGGACTAGCACTTTGATAGGGGAATGAATATAGTGATTGACAATTTTTATTTGGGTTTCAGTATTACTCTCATCAATCGGGCCGCGCCAAATGATGGGAGTATTTAATTGATAAGAGGTATTTTTGGCTCTGGCCTTGATTGCTTTCCAAAATTTTAGCACCTCTCCCTTGGGCACTACCAAAATTTCAGGGTGAAGCGGTTCGCCCTGGGGATGAATAAAAAAGAGCGCTAAAAAGGTTAAAAATATGGCACTCATATAAGGTCCTAGACTTAAAACCCTTAAATGAAATCGAGTTTGAGTATAGCATTTTCCTTAAAACCCTATCAACTCACTCTTTAGTTTAAGTATTTTAATTTAAGTGATTTTATTGTCATTAAAGGCCGCTATAAGGCGAACGAAAATACTTTGCAAAGGTTTCTTTGCTGAAGAATTTCCTCGTATTGGCGTGCATTCTTATAAACCTAGGATAGATTTGATTTTGTGAATTTCATCGGAGAACTTTTTTTCCTGTTCCTTTAGTCGGTGTTCAAGTCTGGCCATTTCTTTTTCTTGTTGGCCTATCAGCTCTGATTGTTTTAAGGCCTTCTGCTTTAGATGAGAAATTTCTTTGATCAAGCTCTCTGAGCTGGTGCTAATATTTAAATAAACATCACCAGAGGCCAGTTGAAAACCTATTACCTTTTGATCCAGGGTTTTAACAAGTCCATTGTCCATCTGAATTTGTTCTGAGTTAACTGGTACCTGGCCTAAGAGCGCCACAAGGACGGCATTATCATTATTTAAGGTGGAATTCCCTACAATTCCTGGTGCCGTGGAAATAATTCCTAATAATTGATCACCCGGTTGATAGAGTTTGGCCTTACCACTTTGAGGATCAAGCCCTACGACATCGCCGGGTCGCATTTTTTCTTGGGCCTCAAAATATTCGGCGTAGTCTGCGCCGGTGACCGCCGCTGTTTTCGAGGATATTCCTCCGGCACCTGGCAAGACATCACATGAATTATCATCGGTCACACAAATGCCACCACCATCGACATGAAGTTTTGATCCGGGCGAAGTGGTTCCTATTCCCATATCGCCAGAAGAAGAGATCCTTACTTTTTCTGTCGGGTCGGTATCAAGATAATCCGGGGAGGTATGAAAGGAGAGGGCAACACCCCCATCTCCTTCTGCTGCAATACGGGCGCCTTTGACGCTGGATGCAGCACCTGGAGTTTTAAATAATAAACCGGTTCCTCTGCCATTTCCGCTATTGCCTAATGTACCAAGGATCATAATATCATTGATGCCTGTGGTGCCATCTCCTTGGATATGGAGATTTTCTTCTGGCGCGCTAATCCCAATCCCCACATTCCTAGAAGGGTCAATTCTAAGGGCCTCACTGCCACTGATATCAATGGAAACTTGACCATTTACCGGAAATAAAAATCCTGTCCCGTTATCACTTAAATCTCGAATTCCGGCCTGGCCATAGACGGTAGCGCTCGCATAGATATTATTGGAGGTTGTTACGGTGGTTGCCTTGATATCGCCGGCGACATCTAATTCTTCTGTTGGGGTCGTTACTCCGATACCGACATTCCCGTTATCTAAAATGGTCAGATTTTCACTAGGCGAACTACTACCATTGGCAGTGGTGTAAAAACCTAGTTTTGAGCCTGTCGCACCAGAAGTCCAATTCTCAGAGGAGGTCATATAGATTTGTGCGGATTGTTGGAAGGCCGTCCCGTCATGGCCTTTTCCGACTAATTGCAGGAAGTGAGTGCCAGTTGTAATGGCAAGTGGTGAGGCAATAGATCCTCTTGCAAGTTGGGTTTGAAATGTTGGGCCAAAACTTGTTGTTGAGTAGAGATCATTGGACCATACGGCCGTCCCCGTTGAATTATCGCGGATCGATCTTATTTGTTGGTAATTGTCCTGTAATATATCTAAGGAGTAGGTGGGCGAAGGCGCTCCTAGCCCAAGAGTACCGTTACTACTTATTGTCATTCTTTCCACCCCATTAGTAGAAAAGTTTAATTCATCTCCAGCATCAGAAAAAATACCGGTGTCTAAGTCTGTGCCAAAAGTTAAAGAGGGAAGTGCAGCAGTCCCGTCGGCATGCTTTAATGGAGCTGTCATTGTTATAGTGCCATCGCTCATCAAATCACCGGTACCGCCCCAGCCAGCGGAAATATCTTGGCAATTGGTCCCGGTCTCATCACAGATTTTTTCCGCGTGTATTTCACCTTCATTATCATTATTGCCATCACAATTGGCATCGCTCGAGACGCAGAGTGCACCCTTCGTAATTACGGTTCGAACATCTGGCGTTTGCGTACCGATCCCAATATTGCCCTCTGATTTTATTGTCATTTTAACATCAGAAAATCCCCATCCGGCCTGCCTGGTGGCAAAGTCTAATCTTCCCGCTAATGACCCAGCTGAAGGGACATTATCGACAACTGAAGCGATATAGGATCCTTCGATAAAGGTACTGCCATCATAGCCACGGGCATAAAGAACTGACATCATATCATTTTGGTTAAGTTTTATGGGAGCGGCAATTGTCCCTCGGGCATGGCGAATATCAAGTCCTCCACCGTATACATGTTCACGATAGACATCGGATCGGATGTAGCCTTTGCCGTCGTTTTGGGAATGGAATATTGTACTGGCGTCGGGGGTCGTTATGCCAAGGCCAATTTTTCCTGCGCCTGTAATGGTCATTTTAGTCGTGGGAGCATTATCCGTGGTATTTGTCGCCCCTTGAGCGGTGGCAGTTTGAAATTGAATCCCAGAAGTTCCTGTCCCTGTGGCGGTCCCAGAGGCGAGGATGAGATCCCCACCATTAATATCACTTTCCCCGTCAGCAGCTCCTCCAGCATTAATGGTCAACGAGCGACCGCCAAAGATTGAGGGATGCACTTGTCTTTCAACCCCTATGCTTCTATTTGTATTACTATAGGCCCCTAAAGTTAAATTATAGGGGGGAATATAATTATTAAAGTCACCAGAGTCGGTGGCATTATAACCAGTGCCGATTCCCAAACGAGAATCTCCATCGCCTGCAGCTCGTTCTAGTCTCATCGACTCATAACCAGAGCTACTATAACCTTTGTTAAACCAAATAAAATTCTCAGTACCTGCCGAAAAGGCGACAGCATTACTCGATAAGACTAGTCGATTTTGAAAACGTGAAGAATTGAGAGTATCTGTGCTGCCCGCCATCCCTACAAAACCCTGGCCTAAATCATTTTCAAATTCAAGTAAGGCCCTTCCGCTAGCATTGGTATTTTTTATCATTCCCGATGTCACGGCGGGTTGATTTTTTTCGATAGTAAATAGATGAGAGGGAGAATTTGTTCCAATGCCCACATTGCCATTTTCATCTATAGAGAGAGAGTTAGCGGTGGTATCAGAGCCGATGGTTAAAATATCGGCACTGCCATTATCGGCCGACCCTATTTGAAATTTATTGCTGATCGAAGCGTTATCGGTGCGGTCGATGGTGATGAGGTTGGCATCGTCTTTTTTCACATGTAGGGCAGTGGCGGGAGTGGCGTTGGTGGCGCCAATACCAAAATTTCCGCTATCATCAACTTTGGCCTGAGTGGTCGATCCTATTTGGAGAAGAATATCATCGCTGCCCGTAGAGGCATTTAAAGTAATATCTCCAGCTCCGTTGTTTATTCCGGTGGAGAAGGCCGGGCAATTGCTGCCATCTGATAAGCAAACATCAGTCCCATTGACGGAGAGCCCTGTCCCGGAAATGATGACATCATTGGAAAAAGTAACATTATTGTTTGCGGTGTTAGTGGTGATGGCACCAGATGGTTCCCAATTGCCGCTACCGGTTTTAAAGATTAGCATTTGTCCATCAGTGGGAGTGGAGCTCACTGTATCAACATCGGCGAGATCATTAAATAGGCTAACAGCACCACCGTTTTGTATTCGC